>NZ_DIAO01000011.1:0-249747 GCF_002416465.1 Leclercia sp. UBA5076 | reverse complement strand
TTCGCCTTACCCGGCCTACGGCTATCCCTTTCTTGAAACTTTCTCACCTTTCACATGCAGACTCGACATTTGCCCGATTCCTGGTTATTGTCAGCTATCTGGATGTCTAAACGTTTATACGTATGCTGTGAGGATGTAAGGTTATGCCGATTCGGGTGCAGGACGAGCTACCAGCCGTCAATTTCTTGCGTGAAGAAAATGTCTTTGTCATGACGGCTTCGCGCGCTACAGGTCAGGAAATTCGCCCTTTGAAGGTGCTTATCCTGAACCTGATGCCAAAGAAGATTGAGACGGAAAATCAGTTCCTCCGCTTGCTCTCAAACTCCCCGCTGCAGGTCGATATTCAGCTGCTGCGTATTGATGCGCGCGAGTCCCGTAATACGCCTTCTGAGCATCTCAATAACTTCTACTGCAACTTTGAAGATATCCGTAACGAAAACTTTGATGGCTTGATCGTTACCGGTGCGCCGCTTGGCCTGGTTGAATTCAACGACGTGGCCTACTGGCCGCAAATCAAGCAAGTGCTGGAGTGGGCCAAAGATCATGTCACTTCAACCCTGTTCGTCTGCTGGGCGGTCCAGGCGGCGCTCAACATTCTGTACGGCATCCCTAAACAAACCCGTACCGAAAAGCTCTCTGGTGTCTATGAGCATCATATTCTGCATCCTCATGCGCTGCTGACTCGCGGGTTTGATGACTCCTTCCTGGCGCCGCATTCGCGCTATGCCGATTTCCCGGCTGCATTGATTCGTGACTACACCGATCTTGAGATCCTCGCGGAAACCGAAGAGGGCGATGCCTATCTGTTTGCCAGCAAAGACAAGCGTATTGCCTTTGTCACCGGTCATCCGGAATACGATCCCGATACCCTGGCGAGCGAATATTTCCGCGATGTGGAAGCGGGTTTAAATCCGGACGTACCGTACAACTATTTCCCGCAAAACGATCCGCAAAACAAACCGCGTGCCACCTGGCGCAGCCACGGCAATCTGCTGTTTACCAACTGGCTTAACTACTACGTCTACCAGATCACGCCGTACGATCTGCGCCACATGAATCCGACGCTGGATTAATCTTCTGACGATCCTCATCCTGTAGCGTTTCAGCTCTCCAGTTAAGGCACCTTTGGGTGCCTTTTTTATTTCCGAAATTAACCCCGTCTGTAGATATATTTTTAAACTCATCTTTATCAGTAAGTTACATAGCATTTTAATTAAAAATGGAAATTGTTTTTGATTTTATCGTAGAGCGAGATAGTCTTAACTCTGCTGAACGAAAACTACACAAGGATCTTTCGTTCGCGTGGGGGAAATAAATTCGGATCAATGACGAGGAGCAGCGCAATGAATCAACAGGCAACCATTATCGATGAACTGTCCTTTACTCAACCGCATGGTGAGCAGGAGAAGCAGATCCTGACCGCCGATGCCGTAGAGTTCCTTACCGAGCTGGTGACCCGCTTCACGCCAAAACGCAATAAATTACTGGCGGCACGCATTCAGCAGCAGCAAGACATTGATAACGGCAAGCTGCCTGACTTTATTTCGGAAACTGCTTCCATTCGAGAAGGGAACTGGACGATCCGCGGTATCCCGCAGGATCTGCAGGACCGACGCGTTGAAATCACCGGCCCGGTAGAACGCAAGATGGTGATCAACGCGCTGAACGCCAATGTGAAGGTCTTTATGGCCGATTTTGAAGATTCACTGGCACCCGACTGGAATAAAGTGATTGATGGGCAGATCAACCTGCGTGATGCGGTTGATGGCACCATCAGCCACACCAACGAAGCGGGCAAAATCTACCAGCTTAAGCCCAACCCGGCGGTACTGGTTTGCCGCGTACGTGGCCTGCATTTACCGGAAAAGCATGTCACCTGGAACAATGAGGCGATCCCCGGCAGCCTGTTCGATTTTGCGCTCTACTTCTTCCATAACCATAAAAACCTGCTGGCAAAAGGCAGCGGACCTTACTTCTATCTGCCAAAAACCCAGTCATGGCAGGAAGCGGCCTGGTGGAGTGAGGTCTTTAGTTACACTGAGGACCGTTTTGAACTGCCGCGCGGCACCATCAAGGCCACGCTGCTGATTGAAACGTTGCCTGCGGTCTTCCAGATGGATGAGATTCTGCATGCCCTGCGTGACCACATTGTTGGTCTGAACTGTGGCCGCTGGGATTACATCTTCAGCTACATCAAGACCCTGAAGAACCACCCGGATCGCGTTCTGCCCGATCGTCAGGTGGTGACGATGGATAAATCTTTCCTCAATGCCTATTCGCGTCTGCTGATCAAAACCTGCCACAAACGCGGCGCCTTCGCGATGGGCGGAATGGCAGCGTTTATTCCCAGCAAAGACAGCGAACGTAACACCCAGGTGCTGAATAAAGTGAAGGCTGATAAAGAGCTGGAAGCCAGCAACGGCCATGACGGCACGTGGGTGGCGCACCCCGGCCTGGCAGATACCGCCATGGAGGTGTTCAACCGCATCCTGGGCGATAACAAAAACCAGCTGCACGTAACCCGCGAAGATGATGCGCCCGTTACCGCTGCACAGCTCCTCGAGCCGTGCGAGGGCGAGCGCACCGAAGAGGGGATGCGCGCCAACATCCGCGTGGCCGTGCAGTACATCGAAGCGTGGATCTCCGGTAACGGCTGTGTACCGATTTACGGTCTGATGGAGGATGCCGCCACCGCCGAGATCTCCCGCACCTCTATCTGGCAGTGGATCCATCATCAGAAAACGCTCAGCAACGGCAAGCCCGTCACCAAAGCCCTGTTCCGCCAGATGCTGTCGGAAGAGATGCTGAACATTCAGGAAGAGCTGGGCGAGCACCGCTTCAGCAGCGGCCGCTTCGACGCCGCCGCGCGCCTGATGGAACAGATCACCACCTCAGATGACTTAATCGACTTCCTGACGCTGCCGGGCTACCGCCTGCTGGCCTGATTTCACCACATAACAATATGGAGCATCTGCACATGAAAACCCGTACCCAACAGATCGAAGCATTACAGAACGAGTGGACTCAGCCGCGCTGGGAAGGCATTGAACGCCCTTATAGCGCTGAGGATGTGGTGAAGTTGCGCGGCTCGGTAAACCCGGAATGCACCCTGGCGCAGCTGGGTGCCGCCAAAATGTGGCGTCTGCTGCACGGCGAGTCGAAGAAAGGCTACATCAACAGCCTCGGCGCGCTGACCGGTGGCCAGGCGTTGCAGCAGGCGAAAGCGGGCATTGAAGCGGTCTATCTGTCAGGCTGGCAGGTGGCGGCAGATGCCAACCTCGCGTCCAGCATGTACCCGGATCAGTCCCTCTATCCGGCGAATTCCGTCCCGGCCGTGGTGGAGCGAATCAACAATACCTTCCGTCGTGCGGATCAGATCCAGTGGGCATCCGGTATTGAGCCAAACGATCCGCGCTTCGTAGATTACTTCCTGCCGATTGTGGCCGACGCCGAGGCGGGCTTTGGTGGGGTTCTGAATGCCTTTGAGCTGATGAAATCGATGATTGAAGCCGGTGCAGCGGCTGTCCATTTCGAAGATCAGCTGGCGTCCGTGAAGAAGTGTGGACACATGGGCGGCAAAGTGCTGGTTCCGACTCAGGAGGCGATCCAGAAACTGGTAGCTGCCCGTCTGGCCGCTGACGTCATGGGCGTCCCGACGCTGGTGATTGCCCGTACCGATGCCGATGCCGCAGATCTGATCACCTCCGACTGCGACCCTTACGACAGTCAGTTTATTACCGGCGAACGCACCAGCGAAGGGTTCTACCGTACCCATGCCGGCATTGAGCAGGCGATCAGCCGCGGTCTGGCGTATGCTCCCTATGCTGACCTGGTGTGGTGCGAAACCTCCACCCCGGATCTGGCGCTGGCGAAACGCTTTGCCGATGCCATCCATGCGAAATACCCGGGCAAGCTGCTGGCCTACAACTGCTCGCCCTCCTTTAACTGGCAGAAAAACCTGGACGATAAAACGATCGCCAGCTTCCAGCAGGAACTGTCGGAGATGGGCTACAAATACCAGTTCATCACCCTGGCCGGCATTCACAGCATGTGGTTCAACATGTTCGACCTGGCGCACGCCTACGCGCAGGGCGAGGGCATGAAGCACTACGTCGAGAAGGTCCAGCAGCCGGAGTTCGCGGCAAGCCAAAAGGGCTATACCTTCGTCTCGCACCAGCAGGAGGTGGGAACAGGCTACTTCGACAGAGTGACCACCATCATTCAGGGCGGTGCCTCCTCCGTCACCGCCCTGACCGGGTCGACCGAAGAAGCGCAGTTCTGATAACGGAAACGCCCGGTGGCGCTGCGCTTACCGGGCCTACGGTTCTGTTTCCTGGGGTGAGGGACATCTATGTCGCGTGGCCTGGAATTGCTGATTGCGCAGACCATTTTGCAGGGCTTTGATGCTCAGTATGGCCGTTTTCTGGAAGTGACGGGCGGGGCGCAGCAGCGCTTCGAGCAGGCAGACTGGCACGCCGTGCAGCAGGCCATGAAACAGCGTATTCATCTCTACGATCATCATGTGGGTCTGGTGGTAGAGCAGCTGCGCTGCATCACCGGCAGCATCGATATCAATGCCGCTTTTTTGCTGCGGGTGAAAAGCCATTACACCCAGCTTATGCCGGACTATCCGCGCTATGAGATTGCAGAAAGCTTTTTTAACTCCGTCTACTGTCGGCTGTTTGATCACCGCTCGCTGTCACCGGAGCGGCTTTTTATTTTCAGCTCTCAGCCGGGGCAACGTTTCCGCACCCTGCCGCGTCCGCTGGCGAAAGATTTCTATCCTGAACAGGGATGGGAGGCGTTGTTAACCAAAGTGTTAGCCGACCTTCCCCTGCGCCTGCCGTGGCAAAATCGCCCTCGAGATGTCGGGTATATCATCGCCCATCTTTGCGAAACGCTCGGTGCAGACAACCTGCGCAACTGCCATCTGCAGGTGGCTAACGAACTTTTCTACCGCAACAAAGCCGCCTGGCTGGTGGGGAAACTGATTACCCCGGGCGCCACGCTGCCGTTTTTACTGCCCATTCACCGCAGCGATGAAGGTGAACTGGTGGTGGATACCTGCCTGACTACCAGCGCCGAAGCGAGCATTGTTTTCGGCTTCGCCCGTTCCTACTTTATGGTTTACGCCCCCCTGCCAGGCGCGCTGGTGGAGTGGCTGCGTGAGATCCTGCCCGGTAAAACCACCGCTGAGTTGTATATGGCGATAGGGTGCCAGAAACATGCGAAAACCGAGAGCTACCGGGAATATCTGCACTATATCACCCATGCGGATGAGCAGTTTATCGAGGCGCCAGGCATTCGCGGCATGGTGATGCTGGTCTTTACCCTGCCGGGTTTTGACCGGGTGTTTAAGGTGATAAAGGATAAATTCGCCCCGCAGAAAGAGATGTCTGCCGCCCATGTGCGCGCCTGCTACCAGCTGGTTAAGGAGCACGATCGCGTCGGGCGCATGGCGGATACCCAGGAGTTTGAGAATTTTGTTCTCGATAAGCGACAGATTGCGCCGCAGCTGATGGCGCTGTTGCTCCAGGAAGCGCCAGAAAAAATCAGCGATCTGGGGGATAAAATCGTCATCAGCCATCTCTACATTGAACGGCGCATGGTGCCGCTCAATATCTGGCTGGAGCAGTCAGAGGGGCAGGCGCTGCACGATGCGATTGAAGAGTACGGCAATGCCATCCGGCAGCTGGCGGCAGCCAATATCTTCCCGGGCGACATGCTGTTTAAAAACTTTGGCGTCACCCGTCACGGGCGGGTCGTATTCTATGACTACGACGAAATCTGCTACATGACGGAAGTGAATTTTCGTGAAATCCCGCCGCCGCGCTACCCGGAAGATGAGCTCGCCAGCGAGCCGTGGTACAGCGTCTCGCCGGGGGATGTCTTCCCGGAGGAGTTTCGCCACTGGTTATGCGCTGACCCGCGTATCGGAGCTCTGTTTGAAGAGATGCATGCCGATCTGTTTCGCGCCGATTACTGGCGTGGCCTGCAGACCCGCATTAAGAACGGGCATGTGGAAGATGTTTATGCTTACCGGCGTAAGCAGCGGTTTAGCGTGAAGTATGCGGCTTAACGCCGGGTGGCGGCTGCGCCTTATCCGGCCTACAGAGTTTTGTAGGCCCGTGCAAGCGTAGCGCCGCCGGGCATTGAAGACTTAACGAATCCCACCATACGCCAGCGTCACCTCTTTCGCCGCCTTAATCACCAGCGCTCCCAGCTCTGTCACCCGGTCGTCGGTCATGCGTGAGATAGGCCCGGAGATGGAGATAGCGGCAAACGGCTCGCGGTGCTCATCATAAATGCAGGCGGCAATACAGCGCAGGCCGAGAGCATGCTCTTCATCATCGAAGGAGTAGCCACGCTTGCGCGTCAGGGCTAAATCCTCTTTCAGATGGACCGGTGATACCAGCGTGGCATGGGTATAGG
Organism: Leclercia sp. UBA5076; assembly: GCF_002416465.1. Lineage (NCBI taxonomy): Bacteria > Pseudomonadati > Pseudomonadota > Gammaproteobacteria > Enterobacterales > Enterobacteriaceae > Leclercia > Leclercia sp. UBA5076. Next base: position 243,315 of record NZ_DIAO01000011.1, on the reverse strand, counting down.
CGTGTAAACCTTTGCGGTGCAGCAGACCCGTTACCTGCTCTTCGCTGAGCTGGGATAAAAACGCTTTTCCCGCCCCGGAGGCGTGCATCGGCAGCTTGCCGCCAATCGGGGCCGACATGCGCATCAGTTGGGTACACTGCACCTGGTCGATAATAATCGCCTGGTGATCGCTCTGATCGAGCACCGCCAGGTTGACCGTCTCGCCGGAGTCTTCCATCAGCTTGCGCAGGATCGGATGGACAATGGCGAGCAGGTTACGGCTCTGCAAAAAGCTGCTGCCGACAATAAACGCGTGGGCACCCACGGACCAGTGCCCGAGCTCGCCCACCTGACGAACAAAGCCCAACTGCTGCATAGTGGTCAGCAGGCGATGGGTGGTGGAGTTTGGCAGACCTGCCTGCTGGGCCAGCTCCGTTAGCGCCACGCTGCTGTGCGACTCGGCTATCCATTCAAGGAGCTTTAACCCCCGTGTCAGGGACTGGACTTGACCGCCCGCCTGGGCGGTCGCGGCGGCGGGTTTTCTGCCGCGTTTAGCGGGAACGGTGGCGACCATGGCAGGCTCCTTTTTTCTGTATCGTGGAAATCATTTTCGTTTTATTTGGATGTTTTGCAACCGTTATCCTGACTGATCGGATGAGTCATGCTGAACATGTCTCATGTTACCGCGGTGTGACTTTTCCCCTTAGCAAGATTATGCCAGTATGGACTGCTGGCCTTTTGGCCTGGTTGAGCGTTGTCGGGAGCAAGTGTGAGCAGCAAAGTAGATCAACTGCGTGCGCAGTTAAATGAACGCATTCTGGTACTGGATGGCGGTATGGGCACCATGATCCAGAGCTATCGTCTGAGTGAAGACGACTTTCGCGGCGACCGTTTCGCCGACTGGCCCTGCGATCTGAAAGGTAACAATGACCTGCTGGTACTCAGCAAGCCAGAGATTATCGCCGCCATTCACTACGCCTATTTCGAGGCGGGTGCGGATATCGTTGAAACCAACACCTTTAACTCGACAACCATCGCCATGGCGGATTACGAGATGGAATCCCTGTCGGCGGAGATCAACTACGAGGCAGCGAAGCTGGCCCGCGCCTGCGCCGATGAGTGGACGGCCCGCACGCCAGAGAAACCGCGCTATGTGGCGGGCGTACTTGGCCCGACCAACCGCACCGCCTCTATCTCGCCGGATGTGAACGATCCGGCTTTTCGTAATATCACCTTTGACCAGCTGGTGACCGCGTACCGCGAGTCCACCAAAGCGCTGGTGGAAGGCGGTGTCGATCTGATCATGATTGAAACGGTCTTCGATACGCTCAACGCCAAAGCCGCCATCTACGCGGTGAAAGAGGAGTTCGAAGCCCTGGGTGTCGACCTGCCGATTATGATCTCCGGCACCATCACCGATGCCTCTGGCCGTACCCTTTCCGGGCAGACGACCGAAGCCTTTTATAACTCCCTGCGCCACGCCGATGCGCTGACCTTTGGTCTGAACTGTGCGCTGGGGCCGGACGAACTGCGCCAGTATGTGCAGGAGCTGTCGCGCATCGCGGAGTGCTACGTCACTGCCCACCCGAATGCCGGTCTGCCAAACGCATTTGGTGAGTACGATCTCGATGCCGCCACCATGGCGGCGCAGATCCGCGAGTGGGCTGAATCCGGGTTCCTGAATATCGTCGGCGGCTGCTGCGGCACCACGCCAGAGCACATTGCTGCCATGAGCAACGCGGTGGCGGGCCTGGCACCACGTAAGCTCCCCGACCTGCCGGTGGCCTGTCGACTGTCTGGTCTTGAGCCGCTGAACATTGGCGATGAGAGCCTGTTTGTGAACGTTGGCGAACGTACCAACGTGACCGGCTCCGCGAAGTTCAAACGCCTGATCAAAGAAGAGAAGTACAGCGAAGCGCTGGACGTTGCCCGCCAGCAGGTTGAGAGCGGGGCGCAGATTATTGATATCAACATGGATGAGGGGATGCTCGACGCCGAAGCGGCGATGGTGCGTTTCCTCAACCTGATCGCCGGTGAGCCGGACATTGCCCGCGTGCCGATTATGATCGACTCCTCGAAGTGGGAAGTGATCGAAAAAGGGCTGAAGTGCATTCAGGGTAAGGGGATTGTTAACTCCATCTCCATGAAAGAGGGGGTTGAGCCCTTTATCCATCACGCGAAGATGGTGCGCCGCTACGGTGCCGCCGTGGTGGTGATGGCCTTTGACGAAGTGGGCCAGGCGGATACCCGTGAGCGCAAAATTGAGATTTGCCGCCGCGCATACCAGATTTTGACCGAAGAGGTCGGCTTCCCGCCGGAAGACATCATCTTTGACCCGAACATCTTCGCCGTCGCCACCGGGATTGAAGAGCACAATAACTACGCCCAGGACTTTATCGGCGCGTGTGAAGACATCAAACGTGAGCTGCCGCATGCGCTGATCTCCGGCGGTGTCTCGAACGTGTCGTTCTCGTTCCGCGGCAACGACCCGGTACGTGAAGCGATCCACGCCGTATTCCTCTACTACGCCATCCGCAACGGGATGGACATGGGGATCGTCAACGCTGGCCAGCTGGCGATTTATGACGACCTGCCACTGGAGCTGCGCGACGCGGTTGAGGATGTGATCCTGAATCGCCGCGACGACGCCACCGAGCGCATGCTGGAGCTGGCCGAAAAGTATCGCGGCAGCAAAGCTGATGACAGCGCCAACGTTCAGCAGGCGGAGTGGCGTACCTGGGATGTGAAAAAACGCCTCGAATATTCGCTGGTAAAAGGGATCACCGAGTTTATCGAGCAGGATACCGAAGAGGCCCGCCAGCAGGCCACGCGCCCGATTGAAGTGATCGAAGGGCCGCTGATGGACGGCATGAACGTGGTTGGCGATCTGTTCGGCGAGGGCAAAATGTTCCTGCCGCAGGTGGTGAAGTCCGCCCGCGTAATGAAGCAGGCTGTAGCGTATCTGGAGCCGTTTATCGAAGCCAGCAAAGAGAAGGGCTCCAGTAACGGCAAGATGGTCATCGCCACCGTAAAAGGCGACGTGCATGATATCGGCAAAAACATCGTCGGCGTGGTGCTGCAGTGTAATAACTACGAGATTATCGATCTGGGCGTGATGGTGCCGGCGGAGAAAATCCTCAAAACCGCACGCGAAGTGAATGCCGATCTGATTGGCCTTTCCGGACTGATCACCCCGTCGCTGGATGAGATGGTCAACGTGGCAAAAGAGATGGAGCGCCAGGGCTTTACCCTTCCGCTGCTCATTGGCGGGGCGACCACCTCAAAAGCGCATACCGCGGTGAAGATTGAGCAGAACTACAGCGGGCCGACGGTCTACGTGCAGAACGCCTCGCGCACGGTTGGCGTGGTTTCGGCGCTGCTGTCCGAAACCCAGCGCGACGACTTTGTTGCCAGAACCCGCAAAGAGTATGAAACGGTGCGCATTCAGCACGGGCGTAAAAAGCCGCGCACCCCGCCGGTAACGCTGGCTGCGGCGCGGGATAACGACCTGGCCTTTGACTGGTCGAGCTATACGCCGCCGGTCGCCCATCGCCTCGGCGTGCAGGAGGTGACGGCCAGCATCGAGACCCTGCGCAACTACATCGACTGGACGCCGTTCTTTATGACCTGGTCGCTGGCCGGGAAGTACCCGCGCATTCTGGAAGATGAGGTGGTAGGCGAGGAGGCGAAGCGCCTGTTTAAAGACGCCAACGACCTGCTCGACAAGCTCAGCGCCGAGAAAACCCTTAACCCGCGCGGCGTGGTGGGGCTGTTCCCCGCTAACCGCGTAGGCGACGATATCGAAATTTATCGCGATGAGACGCGTACTCACGTGCTGACCGTAAGCCATCATCTGCGTCAGCAGACCGAGAAGGTCGGGTTTGCCAACTACTGCCTGGCCGATTTCGTCGCGCCGAAGCTGAGCGGTAAAGCGGACTACATCGGTGCCTTCGCCGTGACCGGCGGGCTGGAGGAGGACGCGCTGGCGGAGGCCTACGAAGCGCAGCATGATGATTACAACAAAATCATGATCAAAGCGATTGCCGACCGTCTGGCCGAGGCGTTTGCGGAATACCTGCACGAGCGGGTGCGTAAGGTGCACTGGGGTTACGCGCCTACTGAGAATCTCAGCAATGAGGATCTGATCCGCGAGAACTACCAGGGGATCCGTCCGGCGCCAGGCTACCCGGCCTGCCCGGAGCATACCGAGAAAGGCACTATCTGGCAGCTTCTGGATGTCGAAGCCCATACCGGCATGAAGCTCACCGAGTCCTTCGCCATGTGGCCGGGTGCATCGGTTTCCGGCTGGTACTTCAGTCACCCTGACAGCAAATACTTCGCCGTGGCGCAGATCCAGCGTGACCAGGTGGAAGATTATGCCCTGCGTAAAGGGATGAGCGTGGCGGAGGTGGAGCGCTGGTTAGCGCCAAACCTCGGCTACGACGCCGACTGACCTGACTGCGCCGCCGACGGTCAGGGCCCGGCTCACGTCACGTTTCCTTACAACAAACAGGGCACCCAATGGGTGCCCTGTCTCTTTCTTACATTTAAGCCCTTATACTGGAAGAAGGCTCAGCGATCCGCGCCACAACGTAGGCCGGATAAGGCGTAGCCGCCATCCGGCAATACCGCGCGCAATGAGCCTCAGGACAACGCATAACGAAAAGGAGAACCTGTATCCGTGCTGACTCTGCTACATCTGCTTTCTGCCGTGGCGTTGCTGGTCTGGGGCACCCATATTGTCCGTACCGGCGTAATGCGCGTTTTTGGCGCCCGCTTACGTACCGTTCTCAGCCGCAGCGTTGAGAAAAAGCCGCTCGCGTTCTGCGCAGGCATTGGCGTCACCGCGCTGGTGCAAAGCAGTAATGCCACCACCATGCTGGTCACCTCGTTTGTGGCCCAGGATCTGGTGGCGCTGACGCCTGCGCTGGTGATTGTTCTCGGTGCCGATGTAGGGACCGCGCTGATGGCGCGGGTATTGACCTTTGATCTCTCCTGGCTGTCGCCGCTGCTGATCTTTATCGGCGTGATATTTTTCCTTGGCCGTAAGCAGACCCGGGCCGGACAGCTGGGGCGCGTGGGGATCGGCCTTGGGCTGATTCTGCTGGCCCTGGAGCTGATCGTTCAGGCCGTCACCCCCATTACGCAGGCGAGCGGCGTCCAGGTTATCTTCGCTTCGCTGACCGGCGACATCATGCTGGATGCGTTGATTGGTGCGGTGTTTGCGCTTATCAGCTACTCCAGCCTGGCGGCGGTACTGTTAACCGCGACCCTGACCGCGGCGGGGATCATCTCCTTCCCGGTCGCCCTCTGTCTGGTGATTGGTGCGAACCTTGGCTCCGGCCTGCTGGCGGTACTAAACAACAGCGCCGCCAATGCCGCAGCGCGCCGCGTAGCGCTTGGCAGTCTGCTGTTTAAGCTGGTGGGAAGCCTGATTATTCTGCCGTTCGTTAAGCCGCTGGCGGACCTGATGGATAACCTGTCGCTGCCGGAATCGGAGATGGTCATCTACTTCCACGTCTTCTATAACCTGGTGCGCTGCGTGGCGATGGTGCCCTTTGCTGGGCCAATGGCGCGCTTCTGTGAACGTATCATCCGTGATGAACCGGAGCTTGATACCCGTCTGAAACCGAAACATCTTGATACCAGCGCGCTGGATACCCCGGCGCTGGCACTGGCCAATGCCGCCCGCGAAACGCTGCGCATGGGCGATGCAATGGAGTTAATGCTGGAGGGGCTGAAAAAGGTGGTGCATGGCGAGCCGCGGGAAGAGAAAGCGCTGCGTAAACTCGCCGACGATATCAACGTGCTCTATACCGCCATCAAACTCTATCTGGCGCGGATGCCAAAAGATGAGCTGGCGGAAGAGGAGTCCCGCCGCTGGGCGGAGATCATCGAAATGTCGCTCAACCTGGAGCAGGCCTCCGATATCGTCGAGCGCATGGGGAGCGAAATCGCCGACAAATCGCTGGCGGCCCGCCGGGCATTCTCCCTGGAAGGGGTTAAAGAGCTGGATGCACTGCACGATCAGCTGCTCGCTAACCTTAAGCTGGCGATGTCGGTCTTTTTCTCCGGCGACGTACCCAGCGCCCGCCGTCTGCGCCGTAATAAACACCGGTTCCGTATTCTCAACCGTCGCTATTCCCACGCGCACGTTGACCGTCTGCACCAGCAGAACGTGCAAAGCATTGAGACCAGCTCCCTGCACCTGGGGCTGCTTGGCGACATGAAGCGCCTTAACTCCCTGTTCTGCGCGGTGGCTTACAGCGTCATGGAGCAGCCGGATGAGGACGATGATCGGGATGAGTATTGATCTGGAAAGCGCCTCGCAGAACGGAGCGGCGAGGCGTGAGTAAACACATCGCCTGGTTTAATGTTATGCCATGGATGATATGTATAAAATTTTATACAGGGATGTGTTATGCTGCCAGAAAGACCGACCCTGCGCCCGATAGCCTGGGTAGGGAGTGCGTTCGATGATTTGCTCTGTTTTCCCGAAGAGGTCCGCCGGGAGGCTGGCTATCAGTTGCACCGCCTGCAGGCAGGGTTAGAGGCGGCAGACTGGAAGCCAATGACAGAGATTGGCAGAGGCGTGGAAGAAGTCAGATTGCGCAGTAGTTCAGGGGCTTACCGTATCCTCTACCTGGCCCGTTTTGAAGAGGCTGTTTATATCCTGCACTGTTTTATAAAAAAAAATCCGACGTACATCCGAGCACGATAAGCGTATCGCGAAAGCGCGTTTTCAGAGCGTAATGGAGGAGCTAAGGAGTGGAAAATGAGTCAGGCCATTGATTGTAAAATTCGCCATATCACCCCTACAGAGGCAAATATTTTTGCCGAACTCGGCTTTAACGAGCATGAATCTAAACATCTGCAGGAGGATGCCCAGAAAGAAGTCGAACAACTGTTGCTGCTTAAACGACAGCTGATGCAAGAAATTTCAGCATGGATTGCTGAGCATAACCTTCGTCAGGCGGACGCCGCGGAGAAGCTCAATGTCTCACGACCGCGTGTGTCAGATGTCGTGAATCTTAAAACCAGCAAGTTTACTCTTGATACCCTGGTGATGATGCTCAGCAAACTTGGGAAACCTGTCTCAGTGACGGTAGGCTGATCTTTTTACCAGCCGAAACCTAAGGTATATTTCGCCTCTACAGGAGAAATTATGCTGCCAACTCAATCCACCCGATTAAACAAATACATTAGCGAGAGCGGGATCTGCTCGCGCCGCGAGGCTGATCGTTACATCGAACAGGGCAACGTGTTTATCAACGGTAAACGCGCCACCATTGGCGATCAGGTCGTTCCTGGCGATGTGGTCAAAGTGAATGGTCAAACGATCGAGCCCCGTAACGCAGAAGACCTAGTGTTTATCGCGCTGAATAAACCGGTTGGCATTGTCAGTACCACGGAAGATGGCGAGCGTGACAACATCGTGGATTTCGTCAACCACAGCAGCCGTATCTTCCCGATTGGCCGCCTGGACAAAGACTCCCAGGGGTTGATTTTCCTCACCAACCACGGCGATCTGGTGAACAAGATCCTGCGTGCCGGTAACGACCACGAAAAAGAGTACATCGTCACGGTTAACAAACCGGTGACGGACGACTTTATCCGCGGCATGGGGGCAGGCGTTCCGATCCTCGGCACGGTGACGAAAAAGTGCAAGGTGAAGAAAGAGGCGCCGTTCGCGTTCCGCATTACCCTGGTTCAGGGGTTAAACCGGCAGATCCGCCGCATGTGCGAATATTTCGGTTACGACGTGACGAAGCTGGAACGTACGCGCATCATGAACGTCAGCCTCTCCGGCATCCCGCTGGGCGAGTGGCGCGATCTGACCGATGATGAACTGATTGAGCTCTTTAAGCTGATTGAGAATTCATCCTCGGAAGCAAAACCCAAAGCCAAAGCCAAACCGAAAACCCAGGGCATCAAACGCCCGGTGGTTAAGGCTCCGCAATCGGAAGAGAAAAGCCGGGCGAAGCCTGCCGGAAACGGAAAGCGCTTTACGTCGCCAGGCCGTAAAAAGAAAGGGCGCTAATCAGCGCCTTCCACGGGTTGGGGTATTCGCCGACCAGGAAAACGTCGCCTCTTTATCTACTTTATAAGCCTGCTCTTTTCGAAGTTTGCGGGCTTTTTTGGCATCCAGCTCACGCTGCGCCATCAGTTTGTCGATGTACTCTTTTTTGAGGTGATTGGTTTCGGCGTTGGTCAGCAGACGGCCATGGGCGATACGCGCGCGGTCGAGCAGAGTTTTCAGTTCGCGCTGCTCGCTTTCCGTCATCTCTTTCTGGGTCAATCTTGGTGTGGACATACCTGAAGCCTCCTGTGAAAGAGGCTTCAGTGTAAAGCATGCCTTCGCTGCGGCGAAGTGAATTAACCTTCCTTCACCACATCGCTTTTCTTTTGTCCCTCGAGCGGCTTACCCGACCAGTAACCCGCCAGCAGCGAGCCGGAAAGGTTATGCCATACCGAGAAGAGCGCGCCCGGCAGCGCAGCCAGCGGCGAGAAGTAAATTTTGCCGAGGGCCGCGGCCAGGCCGGAGTTCTGCATCCCCACTTCAATCGCCAGCGTGCGGCAGGTGGATTCGTCAAAGCCGAACAGCTTCCCGCCCCAGTAGCCGCCCATCAGGCCAATAATGTTGTGCAGCACCACGGCGATAATCACCACAAAACCGACAGAGGCAATATGCGCCGCAGAACCGGCGACCACGGCGCTGATGATCGCCAGAATGCAGACCATGGAAAACGCCGGCAGGTACGGCTCAACGGCTTTCACCAGCCGTGGGAACAGATGATGAATCACCAGCCCCAGCGCAATCGGGATCACCACGATTTGCAGAATGCTCAGGAGCATTCCCATCACATCCACCTGAATGTGGGCATCCACATACAGACGGGTCAGCAGTGGAGTGGCGACCACGCCAACCAGGGTGGAGACGGAGGAGATAGTCACCGACAGCGCCACATCTCCTTTCGCCAGATAGATCATCACGTTGGAGGCGGTACCGCTGGCCACGCTGCCCACCAGCACCATCCCGGCGGAGAGGTCTGGCGGCATCTTAAAGGCGATAGCGAGCGCCCATGCTGCCAGGGGCATCACCAGATAGTGCAGAAAGATCCCCGCCGCGACCGGGGCGGGACGTGACAGGACGCGTTTAAAATCGTCGATTTTCAGGTGCACGCCCATGCCGAACATAATCAGCATCAGCAACGTAGTGACCCACGGGCCGACAGGGGTAAACGTGGTGGGCGTATAATAGGCTATAACAGAGAGCAGCAGCGCCCATAGCGGGAACAGCCGGGTGATGGCGGATAACATACAGATTCCTTGCGATTTGTTGTGTTGTGTCGTTATTAAAAAAGCCGGGATCGAGCCCGGCTTAGAGGTATTGTTTATCGTGCTAAGTAATTTTGTTCAATCAAATAATATTCATGATCGCTGACGTACGCTCTCCCAGCTCAGGCCAAAGCGGGCCAGATATTTGCGGAGCCTGTCGGCATCGTTAGGATTCGCTTTTTTCAAACGCGAGACGGCAAAAAGTTCGCGTCCGGCCTCAGACAAGGAGGCACTGCGGCGACATACCTCCAGCACGGTTTCCAGTTGACGCAAATCGAAAAGGTCGATCGCCATTTCTGCCGTAGCCGGTAGCGAAACAGCCTGCCAGTCACTAAGCAGACGGGCAATTTCCTCCTCAACCAATGCCAGCGTGATGCGACCCTGCTCGGCAAGCGTGGCCATTCGCGCCACAGAAGAGCCCAGTTCACGAAAGTTACCGCGCCATAACGCCTGCGGAGAGTCAGCAAAACGCAGATAGCGCTCGCGCGCCTCTTTGTCGAAGCGAACCTGAGATTGTGCTTCGGTCGCAAAGCGTTGCAGTTCGTACTCCACGTTGGGGGCGATATCTTCCCGGCGCTGCGCCAGGCCGGGCAGGGCAAAACTCCACATATTGATACGGGCGTAGAGATCTTCGCGAAAACGACCTTCCGCCACCCACTGGCGCATATCCCGGTGCGTGCCGGCAATCAGCTGAAAATCGCTCCTGACCTCTTTATCGGAGCCAAACGGGAAGAAGGTTTTTTCTTCGATAGCTTTTAACAGCATGGCCTGTTCATCGAGACCCAGTTCGGCAATCTCATCTAAGAACAGCACGCCGCCGTCGGCCTCACGCAGCAGCCCGGCGCGGGCGGCGACTGCCCCGGTAAATGCCCCTTTAACATGGCCAAAAAGAGTCGACATGGCGTTGTCGCCCCGCAGCGTAGCGCAGTTTACCGCCACCAGCCTGCCGGAAAGCTGATGACGAGATTGCTTAAGCTGGTAAATACGATTGGCGAGAAACGATTTTCCGGCCCCCGTTGGGCCAGTCAGCAGGAGAGGAGCGGTTGAGCGCAGCGCCACACGCTCAATCTGATCGATCAGGGCGTTGAAGGTGGCATTGCGGGTATCAATCCCGGCTTTCAGGAACGAAACGGATTCCTGCTGTTCACGCTGAAAGCGGCTGGTCAATGTGGCATAACGGCTTAAATCCAGGTCGATGATCGAATAACGTCCGACGGGGACGGCCTCTTCTGGCGCCTCCCTGCTGGCAGGGCCGGTCTGGATCAGGCTGGCGGGGAGATACCGCGCTTCGGTCAGCAAAAACCAGCAAATCTGCGCCACGTGCGTGCCGGTGGTGATATGGACCAGGTACTCTTCATGTTCGGTGTCAAACTGATAGCGTGTGGCGAAGTCGAGGAAGGCGGCGTAGACCTCTTCAAAATCCCAGGGATCGGCTATGGTGACGGGACATGCGCGCACGGTGGTATGTGGGGAAAGCTGGCTGATATCTTCCGTTATCTGTTCCGCCATCCCCCGGTCCTGCGGCTGGTGGAGTAGTTCAAGCCTGTCGACGGGGAGATCGGGCTGCAGACAAAGTGCGACCGTTGGGCGCCATTTACGTAAGCGGTTAGCCCGCTTGCCGCCCTTATCCATCACCGTACCCAGTACCCCAATAACCACTCGCCGCTTTTTCATGTTTATCCTGAAAGATAAAAACTGATATTGAAAGATAAAAATATTCTGTGGATTAAGCAATGTCCGTGAAGGGCTTCTAAGTTAATTTCATTTTAATCAATGAGATATATTTAATCGGTGCTGGCTGTACCTTTTGGCACGCTTCTGGCAATACCTGTTACTAACAGACAAAGTAAATGGGTTGGCCGTGAAAGTTTCAGGCGACCCTGAGGGTGAGTACCATGAAACAGACTGATTTTGATGTTTTAAGCGCGCAGCACAGCGCACCGGTAAAAATGTGGACGCACGGGGTGCCCGTTGAGCCAGAGGCGCGCGAACAGTTGCTCAATACCGCAAAGATGCCGTTTATTTTTAAGCATCTGGCGGTGATGCCGGATGTGCATCTCGGAAAAGGCTCCACCATTGGCAGCGTAATCCCCACTAAAGGGGCGATCATTCCCGCGGCGGTGGGGGTGGATATTGGTTGCGGGATGATTGCCGTGCGGACATCTCTGCTGGCAGGCGATCTGCCGGATAACCTTCACGGACTGCGCAGCGCCATTGAACAGGCGGTGCCGCACGGGCGGACCAACACCCGCTCCCGTCGCGACAAGGGAGCATGGGCAAAGACGCCGGATGAGGTGGATAACCACTGGGCCCGGCTGGCGCCGCGCTTCAAACGGCTGACGGATAAATATCCGCAACTGCTGAAAACCAATAACCATCAGCATCTGGGGACGCTGGGCACCGGGAACCACTTTATCGAGATCTGCCTGGATGAGCAGCAACGCGTCTGGGTCATGCTGCACAGCGGTTCGCGTGGCGTGGGCAATGCCATCGGCAACGTGTTTATCACGCTGGCGCAGAAGGATATGCAGCAGCATATTGCCAACCTGCCTGACAGAAACCTGGCCTATTTCCAGGAGGGGAGCCGGCACTATAACGACTACATCGAAGCCGTGGAGTGGGCACAGGATTTTGCGCGCCATAACCGCGAGGTGATGATGTCCCGCGTGCTGGCCGCGCTCTCGCGCATTGTGCCAAAGCCTTTCCTCACGCAGCAGGAGGCGGTGAATTGCCATCACAACTATGTCCAGAAAGAGCGTCATTTTGGTGAAGAGGTTCTGGTGACGCGCAAAGGGGCGGTGTCGGCGCAGAAGGGCGAGATGGGGATCATCCCCGGGTCGATGGGGGCGAAAAGCTTTATCGTGCGCGGCCTGGGCAATGAAGAGAGCTTCTGCTCCTGCAGTCATGGGGCAGGGCGGGTGATGAGCCGCACGGCGGCCAAAAAACGCTTCACCGTTGCCGATCAGGTTCGTGCCACGGCCCACGTCGAGTGCAGAAAAGACAGCGAGGTCATCGATGAGATCCCGATGGCCTATAAAGATATCGATGCCGTCATGGCGGCGCAGGCGTCGCTGGTCGAAATCGTCCATACCTTGCGCCAGGTGGTCTGTGTAAAAGGATAAAAGAGATGGCTGATAACGGTGTAGATGCCGCCATGCGCGAGCGCGTGCGGCAGCAACTTAACGAGATAGAGCAACGGTTCAATGTGTCCGTGCTGTACGCCTGTGAGTCGGGCAGCCGGGGCTGGGGCTTTGCGTCGCCGGACAGCGATTATGACGTGCGCTTCCTGTATGTGCATAAACCTGACTGGTATTTGCGCGTCGAACCGCAGCGGGATGTGATCGAGCTGCCCATAGACGACGAACTGGACATAAGCGGCTGGGAGTGGCGCAAGGCGCTGGGTTTGCTGAAAGCGGCCAACCCCACGCTTATCGAGTGGCTGGATTCGCCGGTGGTCTATCAGCAGAGCGACACGGTAATCACGGAGCTGCGCGCGCAGGTACCCGCCTGGTTTTCACCCGTGCGTGCGCGCTGGCACTACTACTCTATGGCGCGTAAAAACTTCCGCGGTTATTTACAGGGCGAAGAGGTGCGGCTGAAGAAGTACTTTTACGTCCTGCGTCCGCTGCTGGCAGTGCGGTGGGTGGAGGCCGGAAAAGGGATGCCGCCGATGCGTTTTGCTGAACTGCTGGCGGGAAGCGAGCTTGATGCGCCATTACGTCAGGAAATCGATGCCCTGCTGGCAATAAAACAGCGTGCCGGGGAAGCGCAATATGGTCCCAGACGCCCTTTGCTGCACGCTTTCATCACCCAGGAGCTGGCGCGGGGCGAAAACCCGCCCACGCTGCCGGACAGCCGTCATGGCAAGTTAGCCTCGCTGGATGCGCTGCTGATGAGAACGGTGCTGGCAGGATAAAAAAAGGGCCCGGTTGTCCGGGCCCTTTTTTGTTATTCAAACAAGTTATGATGCAGTTTCTGCACGACCTGCTCGGCTTCATGGCCTGGTACCAGGAAGCAGAGGTTGTAGCTGGATGCGCCATAGCAAATCATGCGGATGTTAAACGGATCCAGCACGCCAAACACCTCTTTGCCCACGCCGCTGGCGCGGGACAGCTCGTTACCGATGATCGCCACCAGGGCGAGATCTTCTTCCACCTCGACGCGGCACAGCTCAGAGAGCTCCATCAGCAGAGATTGCGTCAGTAGGGTATCGCCGGTGGAGGTTGAGCCGGTGGTGTCCAGCGTCAGGGCGATGTTCACCTCTGAGGTGGTGACCAGATCAACCGAGATGCTGTGGCGCGCCAGAATGCTGAATACCTCGGCCAGGAAGCCGCGGGAGTGCAGCATGCTCAGGCTGTGCAGGGTCAGCAGGGTCTGCTTGCGACGCAGGGCGATGGCGCGGAACAGCGGTGGGTTTTCGGTGGTGTTGCACACCATGGTGCCGCCCGCTTTTGGATCCTTGCTGGAGCCGACGAACACAGGAATGTCGCTGCGCACTGCCGGCAGTAATGTCGCCGGGTGCAGCACTTTCGCGCCGAAGGTCGCCATCTCGGCGGCCTCTTCAAAGGCGATCTCGTCAATACGTTTTGCCGCCGGCACCACGCGCGGGTCGGTGGTGTAAATGCCCGGCACGTCCGTCCAGATATCCACGCGGGAGGCGCGCAGCGCCTCGCCCAGCAGGGCTGCGGTGTAGTCGCTGCCGCCACGGCCCAGCGTGGTGGTGCGGCCTTTCGCTTCGCTACCGATAAAGCCCTGGGTGATGACAATCCCCTCCGCCAGGCGCGGCGCCAGCTGTTGGGTGGTTAGCTCGGCAATGGCCTCAATATCCGGCTCGGCACGGCCAAAGCGATCGCTGGTGCGCAGCACTTTACGCACGTCAAACCACTGCGACTGAACGTTACGCTCGCGCAGCACTTCGACAAACAGCAGGGTCGACATCAGCTCACCGTGGCTGACCAGCTCGTCGGTCAGGGCGGTGGAGGTGGCCAGAGAGGCGGCTTCGGCCAGGGTGATGATATTTTCCAGCAGGCGCTCAATCTCTTCGCTGATGACGCTCGGATCGCGCAGACGGCTAAGGATATCGAACTGAATTTTGTGCAGCGCTTCCAGCTTCGCCTGGCGCTCGCTCGCTTCCAGCCCTTCTGCCAGGGCTACCAGCAGATTAGTGACGCCCGCCGAAGCGGACAACACCACCAGCCGGGTATTCGGATCGGCCAGCACCACATCGGCGCTGCGGTTCATGGCATCAAAATCGGCCACGCTGGTACCGCCAAACTTGGCGACAACAAAACTCGTCATAACAACCTCGTGTCAGGGAAGGAAAAAAGCGACCATGGCACAAGGACAAAATAGTTTTATCGGTGCAGGCGCAAATACCGTGTGTATAAATAAAATGTGCAGGGGATCCTGTCAACGCTGGGATTATGCGGATTTTTCATGCTGCATTCCATATGAGAAACAGGACTTATAACAGCTATACTTTTGGAGCTTTTGCACTGCACTTGATGCAAGCCAGGCCAATGGCATAAAAACCATCACAATTTTTAGCGGCAGAGGCTACAATCGACCGAGGTCACAATTCTCAATTCAGAAGAGTATTGCTATGAAAAATATCAACCCAACGCAGACTGCAGCCTGGCAGGCATTACAGAAACACTTTGATGAGATGAAAGACGTTACTATCGCGGAGCTGTTCGCGAAAGACGGCGATCGTTTCAATAAGTTCTCCGCGACGTTTGACGATCAGATGCTGGTCGATTTTTCCAAAAACCGCATCACTGAAGAGACGCTGGCAAAACTGCAGGATCTGGCGAAA
Organism: Leclercia sp. UBA5076; assembly: GCF_002416465.1. NCBI lineage: Bacteria > Pseudomonadati > Pseudomonadota > Gammaproteobacteria > Enterobacterales > Enterobacteriaceae > Leclercia > Leclercia sp. UBA5076. The sequence goes on along the minus strand of NZ_DIAO01000011.1, from coordinate 228,182 downwards.
GAGACCGATCTGAGCGGTGCCATCAAGTCCATGTTCTCTGGCGAGAAGATCAACCGTACTGAAGATCGCGCCGTACTGCATGTTGCACTGCGTAACCGTAGCAATACTCCAATCATCGTTGACGGCAAAGATGTGATGCCTGAAGTGAACGCCGTGCTGGAAAAGATGAAAACCTTCTCGGAAGCAATCATCTCAGGTCAGTGGAAAGGCTACACCGGCAAACCGATCACCGATGTGGTGAATATTGGTATCGGCGGCTCCGACCTTGGCCCATTCATGGTGACCGAAGCGCTGCGCCCGTACAAAAACCACCTCAACATGCACTTTGTCTCTAACGTCGATGGTACTCACATCGCCGAAGTGCTGAAAAAAGTGAACCCGGAAAGCACCCTGTTCCTGGTGGCGTCCAAAACCTTCACCACCCAGGAAACCATGACCAACGCCCACAGCGCGCGCGACTGGTTCCTGCAGAGTGCCGGTGACGAGCAGCACGTGGCGAAACACTTCGCGGCGCTCTCCACCAACGCTAAAGCGGTCGGCGAGTTCGGCATCGACACTGCCAACATGTTCGAGTTCTGGGACTGGGTTGGCGGTCGTTACTCCCTGTGGTCCGCTATCGGTCTGTCCATCATCCTCTCCGTGGGCTACGACAACTTTGTTGAGCTGCTCTCCGGCGCGCATGCGATGGACAAACATTTCTCTACCACTCCGGCGGAGAAAAACCTGCCGGTACTGCTGGCGCTGATCGGTATCTGGTACAACAACTTCTTTGGTGCAGAAACCGAAGCGATCCTGCCGTACGACCAGTACATGCACCGTTTCGCAGCCTACTTCCAGCAGGGCAACATGGAATCCAACGGTAAATACGTTGACCGTAACGGCAACGCCGTGGATTACCAGACCGGCCCAATCATCTGGGGTGAGCCAGGCACCAACGGCCAGCACGCGTTCTACCAGCTGATCCACCAGGGCACCAAAATGGTACCGTGCGATTTCATCGCCCCGGCTATCACTCATAACCCGCTGTCTGACCACCATCCGAAGCTGCTGTCGAACTTCTTCGCGCAGACCGAAGCGCTGGCGTTCGGTAAAGCGCGTGACGTGGTTGAGCAGGAGTATCGCGATCAGGGTAAAGATCCGGCGACCCTGGATCACGTGGTGCCGTTCAAAGTGTTCGAAGGCAACCGTCCAACTAACTCCATCCTGCTGCGTGAGATCACCCCGTTCAGCCTGGGCGCGCTGATTGCCCTGTATGAGCACAAAATCTTCACCCAGGGCGCGATCCTGAACATCTTCACCTTTGACCAGTGGGGCGTTGAGCTGGGCAAACAGCTGGCTAACCGCATCCTGCCTGAGCTGGGTGACAATCAGGATATTAGCAGCCACGACAGCTCTACCAACGGTCTGATTAACCGTTATAAAGCCTGGCGCGCATAATTCTGCTGCGGTCTGTCTGCCCGGTGGCGCTACGCTTACCGGGCCTACAAAACCCCCGTAGGCCGGGCAAACGGAGTGCCGCCCGGCAGATCTGCACAAAATATAAACAAAAAATATAGATCCCCGTCACATTTTTGCGTTATACAGGAATCTCGTCCCGGAGAATGAGGTGCTGTATGACATCCCTGACTCGCCCGCGTGTTGAGTTTATCTCAACCATTCTGCAGACCGTGCTGAACCTGGGTCTGCTGAGCCTTGGCCTGATCCTGGTCGTCTTCCTCGGTAAAGAGACGGTGCATCTGGCTGATGTGCTTTTCGCCCCTGAGCAAACCAGCAAATACGAGCTGGTTGAAGGGCTGGTGGTTTACTTTCTCTACTTCGAATTTATCGCCCTGATCGTCAAGTACTTTCAGTCTGGCTTTCACTTCCCGCTGCGCTACTTTGTCTACATTGGTATCACCGCGATTGTGCGACTGATCATCGTCGATCATAAATCGCCCCTCGACGTGCTGCTCTACTCGGCGGCTATCCTGCTGCTGGTGGTCACCCTCTGGCTGTGCAACTCGAAGCGACTGAAGCGGGAATAAAAAAAGGGCGGCCCGAGGGCCGCCGAAAACAGTCACAAGTTTGGATCAAGACATCAAGGCAAAGTTGAGGGTTGCAGTGGAATAACAATGAAACTTAACCTTTCACGCCTCCCGCGGTCAGGCCGTTCACCAGCCAGCGCTGGGCCAGCAGGAAGACGACGGTGATCGGGATAGCGGAGAGGACAGCGGCTGCGGCAAAGTCGCCCCACAGATAGTTTTGCGGGTTGAGGTATTGCTGCATCCCTACCGCCAGGGTGTAGCTGTTCACATCACGCAGCAGCAGTGAGGCGACCGGCACTTCGGTAATGGCGGCGATAAACGACAGAATAAAGACCACCGCCAGAATCGGCACGGAGAGCGGCAGCAGCACCAGGCGGAACGCCTGCCACGGGGTGGCGCCATCCAGCGACGCGGCCTCTTCCAGCGAGTTGTCGATGGTTTCGAAATAGCCTTTGATGGTCCAGACGTGCAGCGCAATCCCGCCGAGGTAGGCGAAAATCACCCCACCGTGGGTGTTCAGACCGATAAACGGCACATACTGGCCGAGGCGGTCAAACAAGGCGTACAGCGCCACCAGGGACAGGACTGCCGGGAACATCTGGAAAATCAGCATCCCTTTCAGCAGCGTCGCTTTCCCTTTGAAGCGCATACGGGCAAAGGCGTAGGCGCAGGTGGTGGAGAGCGTCACGATACCGATGGCGGTGATGGTGGCGACTTTCACCGAGTTCCACAGCCACAGCAGCACCGGGAACGGCGGCGGGGTGACGCGGCCATCAGCATGTTCCACGCTGAAGCCCAGCGCTAACTTCCAGTGCTCCCAGGAGATTTGCTCCGGGATCAGGCTACCGGTGGCGAAGTTACCCGAACGCAGGGAGATGGCGATAACCATCAGCAGCGGGAACATGATTGCCGCGATAAAAATCAGCAGACCCAGGTGGGTGATCAGTAAACGTAATTTCTGCGATTTGGGTTGGACCATAGCCATTTTCAGTACCCTCCTTAGTCAAACTTCATGCGGGTTGCTTTCAGGTTCACGATTGCCAGCGCGCCCACCAGCAGGAAGATCAGGGTGGCAATCGCCGCCGCCAGACCGAAGTCCTGACCACCGCCGCCTTCGAAGGCGATACGGTAGGTGTAGCTCACGAGCAGGTCGGTATAACCGGCTGGCGTAGTGGTGCCGAGACGGTCCGGGCCACCGTTGGTCAACAGCTGAATCAGCACGAAGTTGTTAAAGTTAAAGGCGAAGCTGGCAATCATCAGCGGCGTCAGCGGCTTGATCAGCAGCGGGAGCGTAATCTTAAAGAAGTTCTGGAACGGGGTGGCTCCGTCCATGGCCGACGCTTCATACAGGTCATCCGGGATCGCCTTCAGCAGCCCCATGCACAGGATCATCATGTACGGATAGCCGAGCCAGGTGTTGACGATGATGATCATGCTGCGGGCGGTAGTCGGGTCGCTGAACCACGCCGGTTTGATACCAAACAGGCTGCTCAGCATCATGTTGATTTCACCAAAGCTCTGGTTGAACAGCCCTTTGAAAATCAGAATCGAAATGAACGACGGTACGGCGTAGGGCAGGATCAGCAGGACGCGGTAAATCGCTTTGCCTTTCAGGGCTTCCCACTGCACCAGGCAGGCCAGCACCATGCCAACGGCCACGGTCAGGATCACGGTCAGTATCGAGAAGACCACGGTCCAGACAAAGATGGCGAAGAACGGTTTCTGAATGCCTTCGTCGGTAAAGACGCGGGTAAAGTTATCCCAGCCGATGGTGACGGTATAGCCCGGGCTGAGCTTATCGTCGCCCCAGGTGCCGTCAGCATTCACGGACTGGTAGAAGCCGATGTCGTTATTCGGGCGGTACTTCACGCCGGTCTGGTTGTTGGTGAGTGTGCTATCATCGCCCAGCGTGTACAGCGGGCGGGTGCCGGAGAACTGGCGCAGCGAGCTCATAATGACTTTGCTTTCGTCCGGCAGTTCAGCGGTAATCTGGGTCAGCGCCTGACGGTTCTGGGTGATGACGCGCAGGTTGGCGCGTTCCCCATCCGGCAGGGCATCAGCTTCTTTCAGGGCCAGTTTCTGCTCGCCGCCAAATTTAAAGGCGTCGGAGACGTAATATTTGCCTGCGGCATCGTCGGTCAGCGCCAGCTTCCATTCGTCACCTGCGGGATAGAGACCAAAGTTAAAGGTCTTACCGGCCTGATAGGAACGATCCATCAGTACCTGCTGGGCGCGCTCCTGGGCGAGCTGGTTGGTGCTGCTGTAGTTGGTGAAAGCGATGGCGATGGTGCAAATAAGCGGGAACAGGACAAACAGCCCCATCCCGGCAACGCCTGGATAGACATAGCGCCAGGCGTAGGCTTTGCGGTTAGCAAAAATATAGAGGCCGACCGAGCTTAAAATCAGCGTCATGGCGGCAAACAGGTACTCCCCCTGGGCGTACATCAAAACAATAAGGTAACCCACCAGCAAACCCAGCAGACCAATCACTGACCATTTCAGCGTGTCGCTTTGCCACCAGTGTTTCTTTTTAACGACATCCATGGGGATCTTCCTCTACAACTGTGAAAACTTATTGTCAGGTGGCGCTCCGCTTACCTGACCTACGGCTCAAACCGTAGTTGTAGGGCGGGTAAGCGAAGCGCCACCCGCCGCTTTTACTTACTTAGTGATACGACCCTGAGCATCTTTCAGCGCAGCATCCACAGTCTGACGACCGCTGGCGGCGTTGATCACCGCGGTACGGGTGGCGTACCAGAAGGCAGCCATCTGCGGGATGTTAGGCATGATTTCGCCCTTCTCGGCGTTGCTCATGGTGGCGGCGATACGTGGATCTTTCGCCAGCTGCTCCTGGAAGGATTTCAGCGCGACGGCGCCCAGCGGTTTGTCCTTGTTCACTTCGTCCAGACCCTGATCGGTCAGCAGGTAGTTTTCGAGGAACTCTTTCGCCAGCTCTTTGTTCGGGCTGGCGGCGTTGATACCGGCACTCAGCACGCCAACGAACGGTTTAGACGGCTTGCCTTTGAAGGTTGGCAGCACCGCGACGCCGTAGTTGATTTTGCTCTTGTCGATGTTGGACCACGCCCACGGACCGTTGATGGTCATCGCGGTTTCACCCTTGTTGAAGGCCGCTTCGGCGATGGAGTAATCGGTATCCGCGTTCATCTGTTTGTTCTTGATCAGGTCAACCAGGAAGGTCAGACCCGCTTTCGCGCCCGCGTTGTCCACGCCGACGTCTTTCACGTCGTATTTGCCGTTTTCAAACTTGAACGCATAACCGCCGTCGGCTGCAATCAGCGGCCAGGTGAAGTACGGCTCTTGCAGGTTGAACATCAGCGCGCTCTTACCTTTCGCCTTCAGCTCTTTATCCAGCGCCGGGATCTCTTCCCAGGTTTTTGGCGGGTTCGGTACGAGGTCTTTGTTGTAGATCAGGGAGAGCGATTCAACCGCAACCGGGTAAGCGATCAGCTTGCCGTTGTAGCGCACGGCGTCCCAGGTGAACGGGAACAGCTTGTCCTGGAAGGCTTTATCCGGGGAGATCTCGGCCAGCAGGCCAGACTGAGCATAGCCGCCGAAACGGTCATGGGCCCAGAAGATAATGTCAGGGCCGTCGCCGGTTGCAGCAACCTGTGGGAATTTCTCTTCCAGCTTGTCCGGGTGTTCAACGGTGACTTTAATGCCGGTATCTTTCTCGAATTTTTTACCCACTTCAGCCAGGCCGTTATAGCCTTTGTCGCCGTTAATCCAGATTACCAGCTTACCTTCTTCAATTTTGGCGAGCGCAGGTGCGGAAATCATCATTGCTGCAAGGGCGGACAATGCGAAAACGCGTGCGCCAGTCTTGATATTCATATCTGCCATCCTTTTTGGTGATGTGCTGTGGATACATTGAGGTGGTTCAACGTCGCTCAGTCTCCTTATTTGACATCCTCTTTCCATCCTCCTGGCCCCTACGCCCCACCCCCTCTTTATGTGATCTGCGTTGCATAAATTTCAGTTATGTGTCCTGGCGCACACAAAAGAGCGATGAATTTTGCCGGTGACATCACGAATTTTGCCTCCGCCCCCGGGGGGCGCTGGCGGAGTCCACTCTCTCATCCTCCCGCCTCCTCCCCCATAAAAAAGGCTGGGGGTGGAGGATTCGCGAAATGCCCCGATACCGCATAGTCAGCCCATATTGAATGTTTCTGTTGATGACAGGCTGTAACGAAGGGAGTAGGGCATGGCGAGCGTAGAACTGCGTAACGTAACGAAAGCCTGGGGTGACGCGGTGGTATCGAAAGATATCAATCTCGATATCCAGGAAGGTGAATTCGTGGTTTTTGTTGGCCCGTCAGGCTGCGGTAAATCCACGCTGCTGCGTATGATTGCCGGTCTGGAAACCATCACCAGCGGCGATCTGATGATTGGCGATACCCGCATGAACGATATTCCGCCTGCGGAGCGTGGCGTCGGGATGGTCTTCCAGTCCTATGCGCTTTATCCCCACCTCTCCGTTGCCGAGAACATGTCGTTCGGCCTCAAGCTGGCGGGCGCCAAAAAAGAGACCATCAACCAGCGCGTGACCCAGGTTGCAGAAGTGTTGCAACTGGCGCATCTGCTGGACCGTAAGCCGAAGGCCCTGTCCGGTGGTCAGCGCCAGCGCGTGGCGATTGGCCGTACGCTGGTGGCAGAGCCGCGCGTGTTCCTGCTCGATGAGCCGCTGTCGAACCTCGACGCCGCGCTGCGCGTGCAGATGCGTATTGAGATTTCCCGTCTGCACAAGCGTCTTGGTCGCACCATGATTTACGTCACCCACGATCAGGTCGAAGCGATGACTCTCGCCGACAAGATTGTGGTGCTGGATGCCGGTCGCGTGGCGCAGGTGGGTAAACCGCTGGAGCTCTATCACTACCCGGCAGACCGCTTTGTTGCGGGCTTTATTGGCTCGCCAAAGATGAACTTCTTGCCGGTAAAAGTCACCGCCACTGCCATCGATCAGGTTCAGGTTGAGCTGCCGAACCGCCAGCAGGTGTGGCTGCCGGTAGACAGCGTAAACGTCAACGTGGGGGCCAACATGTCCCTCGGGATCCGTCCTGAACATCTGCTGCCAAGCCACATCGCTGATGTGACCCTGGAGGGCGAGGTTCAGGTGGTTGAGCAGTTAGGTCACGAAACACAGATTCATATCCAGATCCCAGCCATTCGTCAGAACCTGGTCTACCGCCAGAACGACGTGGTGTTGGTAAAAGAGGGTGCCACATTCGCTATCGGCTTGCCGCCAGAGCGCTGCCATCTGTTCCGTGAGGATGGCACCGCATGTCGTCGGCTGCATCAAGAGCCCGGCGTTTAAGCAATCCCAATAATAAGCACGAAACCATCAGGTGAAGTGTTCAAAGAAAAGCAATGATCTCAGGAGATAGAATAATGATTACTCTGCGCAAAGTCCCTCTGGCACTCGCCATTGCGGCAGGCATCCTGTCTGCCCAGGCCGGCGCTGTAGACTTCAAAGGTTATGCTCGTTCTGGCATTGGCTGGACCGGGAGTGGTGGCGAACAACAGTGTTTCCAGGCAACAGGTGCACAGAGCAAATACCGTCTTGGTAACGAATGTGAAACCTATGCCGAACTGAAACTGGGTCAGGAAGTGTGGAAAGAGGGCGACAAGAGCTTCTACTTCGACACCAACGTAGCCTACTCTGTTTCTCAGCAGAACGACTGGGAATCAACCAGCCCGGCCTTTCGCGAAGCTAACGTGCAGGGTAAAAACCTGATTGAATGGCTGCCAGGTTCCACTATCTGGGCCGGTAAGCGCTTCTATCAGCGTCATGACGTTCACATGATCGACTTCTACTACTGGGATATCTCCGGTCCTGGTGCAGGTATCGAAAACATCGATCTGGGCTTCGGTAAACTCTCTCTGGCAGCGACCCGTTCTTCTGAGTCCGGCGGCTCTTCTGCATTTGCCGACTTCGATGCAAATGGCGACCGTATTTACGACAATATCGTACCAAACGATGTCTTTGACGTTCGTTTAGCCGGTATGGAAATCAACCCAGGCGGTACGCTGGAGCTGGGCGTTGACTACGGTCACACCAACATTCCTGACGACTACTACCTGCAGCCTGGCGCCTCTAAAGATGGCTGGATGTTCACCGCTGAACATACTCAGAGCATGCTGAAAGGCTTTAACAAGTTTGTTGTTCAGTACGCAACAGACTCCATGACTTCTAACGGTAAAGGTATTCCGCAGGGTGCGAGCCTGAACAACGACGGCTCCATGATCCGCGTTCTTGACCACGGTGCTGTCACCCTGGCTGACCAGTGGGATCTGATGTACGTCGGTATGTACCAGAACATCGACCTGGACAATAACAACGGTACCGAGTGGTGGACCGTCGGTGTTCGTCCGATGTTCAAATGGACGCCAATCATGTCCACCTTGCTGGAAGTGGGCTACGACAACGTCAAATCTCAGAAAACTGACGACACCAACAGCCAGTACAAAATCACCCTGGCCCAACAGTGGCAGGCTGGCGACAGCATCTGGTCCCGTCCGGCTATCCGCGTCTTCGCAACCTACGCCAAGTGGGATGAGAAATGGGGTTACGCGAACAATGGCGATGCAGGCTACACCTCTGGCGTAGCGTACAACGACACCTCCGCGAAAACCTTCAGCCGTGGCGACAACGATGAGTGGACCTTCGGTGCCCAGATGGAGATCTGGTGGTAAGTCGTAACACCTGATGTATTGACCTAAAAGAGGGGCGCAAGCCCCTCTCTTCATAGGGTGCTGCGCGCTATTGCCTGGCCACCGCAGTGCTAACGCAATCTGAGGTAAACATAATGAAAATGAAAAAAAGTCTCGTCGCGCTGTGCCTCTCCGCAGGTCTGCTGGCAGGAGCTCCTGCCATCACGCTTGCGAACGTCAATTTCGTCCCACAAAACACCAGCGCTGCGCCTGCGGTTCCGGCAGCCGCGCTGCAACAGCTGGTCTGGACGCCTGTCGATCAGTCCAAAACCCAGACCACCCAACTTTCTACCGGCGGCCAGACCTTAAACGTGGCGGGGATCGCCGGCCCGGTGGCGGCGTACAGTGTGCCGGCTAATATCGGCGAAATCACCCTGACGCTGACAAGCGTGGTGGAGAAACAGACCAGCGTATTTGCACCGAACGTGCTGATTCTGGATCAGAACCTGACGCCGTCTGCCTACTTCCCAAGCGAATACTTCACCTACCAGGAGCCGGGCGTAATGAGCGCCGATCGTCTGGAAGGGGTCATGCGCCTGACGCCAGCCCTGGGTCAGCAGAAACTGTACGTCCTGGTCTTTACCACCGACAAAGATCTGCAGCAAACCACCAAACTGATCGATCCGGCGAAAGCCTATGCCAAAGGCACCGGCAACGCCGTACCGGATATTCCGGACCCGATTGCCCGTCATGTGACGGATGGCCAGCTGAAGCTGAAAGTCTCCACTAACAGCACCTCCAGCGTGCTGGTCGGTCCGCTGTTTGGCTCCTCCGGTCCTGGCCCGGTCACCGTAGGCAATACCGCGGCACCGGTCTATGCTGCGCCAGCGGTTGCACCTGCTGCGGCTCCGGCTGCCGCGCCAGCCGTTGCCCCGGCCCCGGCGAAGAAGAGCGAGCCGGTACTGACCGATACCGAAGCCTACTTTAATCAGGCCATTAAGCAGGCAGTCGCAAAAGGTGATGTCGATAAAGCGCTGAAACTGCTGGATGAAGCAGAGCGTTTAGGCTCGACCACTGCCCGTTCCACCTTTATCAGCAGTGTAAAAGGCAAGGGGTGACCGTCTCCCCACAATGCTGATTTTGTCAGTAGTTTGGTGCGCCCCTGTGGGCGCACTTTTTTTTGTGATTTACACCGCTGTTGCATCTCTGTTGCGATAATGTTCGCTAACTCACGTTTGCCCGCCCCCATTAGGCGTTTCTGCGATACAATAGCTTTACGTTATGTATTGGAGAGACTGGCATGTCACACCCCGCGCTTTTGCTCCTGCGTGCGCTGCGTTATTTTGACGAAATCCCTGCGCTGGAACCGGAGCAGCTCGACTGGCTGCTGCTGGAAGATTCCATGACTAAACGTTTTGAGCAGCAGGGCAAGAACGTCACCGTTACCCTCATTCAGGAGGGATTCGTCACGCCTGACGCGGTGGCGGATGAGCTGCCATTATTGCCGAAAGAGGCGCGCTACTGGCTGCGGGAGATCCTGCTCTGTGCCGACGGCGAGCCGTGGCTGGCCGGGCGCACGGTGGTGCCAGAATCCACTCTTACCGGGCCGGAGATGGCGCTGCAGCAGATGGGCAAAACCCCACTGGGACGCTATCTGTTCACCTCCTCCGAGCTGACCCGCGATTTTATTGAAATTGGACGCGATGCCGGATTATGGGGACGCCGTTCCCGCTTGCGCTTAAGTGGTAAACCCTTAATGCTGACCGAGCTGTTTTTACCGGCGTCACCGTTGTACTAAGAGGAAGAGAAAATGGAGTGGAGTCTGACGCAGAACAAGCTGCTGGCGTACCACCGCCTGATGCGAACGGATAAGCCGATCGGTGCGCTACTGCTGCTGTGGCCGACCCTGTGGGCGCTGTGGGTAGCAACCCCCGGGCTGCCGCCGCTGTGGATCCTGGCGGTATTTGTGGCGGGTGTCTGGTTGATGCGAGCCGCGGGCTGTGTGGTTAACGATTATGCCGATCGCAAATTTGACGGCCACGTGAAACGCACCGCGAATCGTCCGCTGCCGAGCGGTGATGTCACGGAGAAAGAGGCGCGGACGCTGTTTGTGGTGCTGGTCCTGCTCTCCTTCCTGCTGGTGCTGACCCTCAACACCATGACCATCCTGCTCTCCGTGGCAGCGCTGGCCCTGGCCTGGGTCTACCCGTTTATGAAGCGCTATACCCATCTGCCCCAGGTGGTGCTGGGCGCCGCCTTTGGCTGGTCGATCCCCATGGCCTTTGCCGCCGTCAGCGAAAGTGTGCCGCTGAGCTGCTGGCTGATGTTCCTGGCCAATATCCTCTGGGCGGTGGCCTACGATACCCAGTACGCGATGGTTGACCGCGACGATGATCTGAAGATTGGCATTAAATCGACGGCCATTCTGTTTGGTCGTCAGGACAAGCTGATCATTGGGATTTTGCAGGTCGCGGTGTTGGCACTGATGATGGCAATTGGTTACCTGAACCAGCTGAACGGGGCATTTTACGGGGCGGTTGCGGCGGCGGGTGTGCTCTTTATCTACCAGCAAAAGCTCATTGCCAACCGCGAACGCGAGGCCTGTTTTAAAGCGTTTCTGAACAATAACTACGTTGGTCTGGTGTTGTTTGTCGGGTTAGCGATTAGCTATTGGGCATAAAAAAGCCGGGTGGTGGCTTCGCCTTACCCGGCCTACGATTTGGCAGAATATGTAGGCCGGGTAAGCGTTAGCGCCACCCGGCTTTTTTACGCACTATTCTCCCTGCGTCGCGCTCTCAATCGTTAAGCGCACGTCAGAGGTGATCAGCTCTGCCAGCATCTGGTAAACCTTCATCGTCTCTTCCGGCTCGGCATCACCGCTGTCACTGATATAACCCTCATCACGTAGCGTCAATACCAGCGAACTGAAGACCGCTTTGTCGAAGAACTCCGGCGCGTTGATACCGTGCAGCATCGACAGACGCTGGGCCAGAGTACGGCTCTCTTTCTCCAGCGTACCGCGGTTGATCGACGGGTTGGCGCTCAGCAGCCAGAAGGTGATGGCGTAGCGCTGCACAGTCTCGCGCGCACCCGCCGCCAGCAGCTGTAGCGTGCGTGAGCGGGACGGGTTGATCACCAGAACGTCCTCTTTCTGCGTCATCAGCCCCTGGCGGACCAGCTCTTCAGTATGCTTATCCAGCACCTCTGCCAGCTCGTCGCTGTTCCAGCGCAGGAACAACTCGGCTTTCAGCATCGGGTAGAGAGCGGTGACATGCTCCAGCAGCGCCTGACGGCTGATCTGGCGATGCTGGGTCACGATGGCGGCCATCAGCGAAGGCAGCATCAGCATATGCGCGATGTTATTGCGGTAGTAGGTCATCAGCACCGCCTGCTCGCGCGGCAGAATGATGATATCGCCGATCGTGTCTTTCTCGACCTCGAACTTGTTCATCTGCAATGCGTGATCGATGAGCTCGCTGGCGCTGGCCGTCGGCACCGTGGCATCGGCGGCGTAGGGCACGTTGCGCATCAGGTTCAGGTAGCAGTCGATCTGCTCGGTCAACTGCTCGCGGGTGAGCGAGCGCTGGCGTGAGGCAAGCAGGGCGGTACAGCACAGGTTCATAGCGTTCGCCGCCCCGGCGTTGTTAATGCGCACCATCAGATCGGCAGCAATGGCGTTCACCGTCGGCGTCAGCCAGGCCGGACGCACCGCTTCGATCGGATCGATGGACTCACGCCACTCCGGTACACGGTGGTTGAGGTAGGTCATCAGCGGCATCGGCTCGCCGAAGTTAACATACCCCTGGCCGAGGTTACGCAGCTTGCTCAAACCACGCAGCATCTGCAGCAGGCTCTCTTTCTCTTTGGTGGCGCCGCGCAGCTCTTTGGCGTAGGTGCCCACTTCCATCACGTGCTCGTAACCGATGTAGATCGGCACCAGGGTGATAGGACGCGTACCGCCGCGCAGCATCGCCTGGATAGTCATCGACAGGGTGCCGGTCTTCGGATCGAGCAAACGCCCGGTACGGGAACGGCCACCCTCCACAAAGTACTCGACGGAATAGCCGCGGCTGAACAGCTCGCCCAGATATTCACGGAAGACGGTGGAGTAGAGCTTGTTGCCTTTAAAGGTACGGCGAATAAAGAACGCACCCAGACGGCGGAAGATCGGCCCTGCCGGCCAGAAGTTAAGGTTAATGCCCGCCGCAATGTGCGGTGGCACCAGCCCCTGGTGATAGAGCACGTACGAGAGCAGCAGGTAGTCCATGTGGCTGCGGTGGCAGGGCACGTAGACAATTTCATGGCCGTCATGGGCCAGCTGGCGCACACGCTCGGCGTTGTGCACGTTAATCCCCTGATAGAGACGGTTCCAGGTAAAGCTCAGGATACGGTCGCTGAGGCGGATCATCTCGTAGGAGAAGTTGGCGGCAATCTCTTCCATCAGGGCGATGGCGTTTTGCTGCGCCTTCTCATGGGAGATCTTTTTGCTGCGCGCTTCGTCTTCGACGGCACGGGCAATGGCTTTCGACGCCAGCAGCTTATTGAACAGATCCTGGCGAGCAGGCAGGCGCGGGCCTACCGCGGCAAGACGCTGGCGGGCAAAGTGCATACGCGCCACGCGGGCCAGCTTCTGGGCGATGGTTTTATCCGTGCCGTGCTCATCGGCCATGCGGCGCAGGGAGACGGAAGGTGAAAAACGGACAAAGCTGTCGCGGCCCAGCCAGTTGACGGCGAAAAACTTCTGCACCCCGTTGAGCATGCGCAACGGCGGATTCTCTTCGCCTTTATCGCGCCCCGGACGACGGCCAAACATCACCGATACCGGCACCATCTGCACATCCAGCAGCGGGTTGCTGCGGTGCAGGTCGAGGTAATCATGGAACAGCTTAATGGACTCTTCTTTCGGCGTGTACCAGGTGAATACGCGAGGTCCGCCGTGGATAAAGATGTAGCGTGGCAGTTGGGTGCCGTCGATCTCCAGCGGCTCCAGCGGATCCGGGAGATCGTGCGCCAGGCATTGGGCGCGGAGCGTCAGCAAGTCGGCCTTCGAGTTGTAAGGCAAAACGTACATAATAGGACGCGAGGTATCGAGTCCCAATTCCAGCGTGGGAACCGCCGGAATAGACTTGCTTTTTACCAGGACGCTTAATGGTAAATTAAGTAATTTGTAGTAAATTCGTGGCCAGCCAGACATAAACGATGTAAAGCCTCTGGTTAAAAATGCAATTGCGGCGCAAGGATAACAGAAAGCGCGCAAAATTTCTGTTGTTACCCGTCATACTTCCGGCGGCAGCGCAGCGCGCTTAAGCCACCGTTTCTGACGCTATTTTCGAAGAAAGGTTTCTTTTAATGGCCAACAATACCACTGGGTTAACCCGAATCATTAAAGCTGCCGGCTATTCCTGGAAAGGCATTCGTGCTGCCTGGATCAATGAAGCCGCTTTTCGCCAGGAGGGGGTAGCAGTCATCGCGGCGATTATTATTGCCTGCTGGCTGGACGTTGATCCCATCACCCGCGTACTCCTGATTGGATCGGTAATGTTGGTGATGATAGTCGAAATTTTGAACAGTGCGATCGAGGCGGTGGTCGACCGCATTGGCAGCGACTTCCATGAGCTTTCGGGCCGGGCGAAAGATATGGGCTCTGCCGCTGTGCTGATGGCGATTATCGTTGCCCTGTTTACCTGGGTCACGCTGCTTTGGGGACATTTGCGATAAGCCTTCAGAAACCGAACAAGTCTCTGGTTTTTTATGCGGTTTGTGGTTCCAAAATCGCCTTTAGCTGTATATACTCACAGCATAACTGTATATACACCCAGGGGGCGGAATGAAAGCGTTAACGACCAGGCAGCAAGAGGTGTTTGATCTCATTCGGGATCATATCGGCCAGACGGGTATGCCGCCGACGCGTGCAGAAATCGCGCAGCGTCTGGGCTTCCGTTCTCCAAACGCCGCTGAAGAGCACCTTAAAGCCCTGGCGCGTAAGGGTGTGCTTGAGATTGTCTCCGGCGCGTCTCGTGGTATTCGTCTGCTCGTTGAAGCAGAAGAGGGCCTTCCGCTTGTCGGTCGTGTCGCCGCCGGGGAACCGCTGCTGGCGCAACAGCATATTGAAGGCCACTATCAGGTCGATCCGGGCATGTTCAAACCGAGCGCGGACTTCTTGCTGCGCGTCAGCGGGATGTCCATGAAGGATATCGGCATTCTCGACGGCGATCTGCTGGCGGTACATAAAACGCAGGATGTGCGCAACGGCCAGGTCGTTGTGGCGCGCATAGATGATGAAGTGACCGTTAAGCGTCTGAAAAAACAGGGCAACACGGTACAGCTGCTGCCGGAAAACAGCGAGTTTTCCCCGATTGTTGTCGATCTGCGTGAACATAACTTTTCCATCGAAGGGCTGGCGGTAGGCGTCATCCGCAACGGTGAATGGTTATAACCTCTTTCTGACAGACTGCGGCAACGCCGCAGTCTGCTTTTCTTTTTTCTCCCGGTCATACACATGTCTCTGCTGACTGCTTCAGACAAGGCGTTGTGGCGTCTTGCCCTCCCGATGATCGTCTCCAATATCAGCGTCCCGCTGCTGGGGCTGGTGGATACCGCCGTTATCGGCCATCTTGACTCTCCGGTCTATCTGGGCGGTGTCGCCATCGGCGCCACGGCAACCAGTTTCCTGTTTATGCTGCTGCTCTTTTTGCGTATGAGCACCACCGGTCTCACCGCTCAGGCCTATGGCGCGAAAGATCCGCTGCGTCTGGCCCGGGCGCTGGTGCAGCCGCTGATCCTCGCGCTCGGCGCCGGTCTGCTGATTGTGCTGCTGCGCACACCGCTTATCGATCTGGCGCTACATATCGTGGGTGGCAGCGAGGATGTCCTGCATCAGGCGCGGCGCTTCCTTGAGATCCGCTGGCTCAGCGCCCCGGCATCGCTGGCTAATCTGGTGCTGCTCGGCTGGCTGCTGGGGGTGCAGTATGCCCGGGCACCGGTGATCCTGCTGGTGGTGGGTAATCTGCTCAATATCGTGCTGGATCTGTGGTTGGTGATCGGGCTGAAAATGAACGTGCAGGGGGCCGCTCTCGCGACCGCTGTCGCCGAATATGCCACCCTGCTGCTTGGCTTGTGGATGGTCTGGCGGGTGCTGGCTCTGCGCGGCATTTCCCTGGCGCTGCTGAAAGCGAGCTGGCGCGGCAATATCCGCAAGCTGCTGGCCCTGAACCGGGACATTATGCTGCGCTCGCTGCTGCTGCAACTCTGTTTCGGCGCGCTGACGGTGCTGGGCGCGCGTTTGGGGCCGGAGATTATCGCCGTTAACGCCGTGCTGATGACGCTACTCACCTTTACCGCCTACGCGCTGGATGGTTTTGCCTATGCGGTTGAAGCGCACTCCGGGCAGGCCTATGGCGCCCGGGAAAGCGGCCAGCTGCGCGAAGTATGGCGGGCAGCCTGCCGTCAGTCTGGCATGGTGGCGCTGGCCTTCGCGTTTGTCTATGCCCTGGCGGGTAACCCGATCGTGGCGCTGCTGACTTCGCTGCCAGAGCTGCGCGCGCTGGCGAGCCATTATCTTGTCTGGCAGGTGATTTTGCCGGTGGTGGGGGTCTGGTGCTATTTGCTCGACGGCATGTTTATCGGCGCAACCCGTGGCGCAGAGATGCGCAACAGTATGGCCGTCGCGGCCGCCGGGTTTGGTCTGACGCTGTTCACCTCGCCCTGGCTGGGTAATCACGGCCTGTGGCTGGCCCTGAGCGTGTTCCTGGCCCTACGGGGGCTCTCTCTGGGCTGGATCTGGCGCCGGCACTGGCGCAACGGCACCTGGTTTCAATAACGGCTTCACCTTACTGAATGGTAAAAGATTCCGAATAACAAACCCAACGCCGCACGCTTATCTATAATTATTATCACGTCCAGCACGAAATCTATTTCAGGACGAACTTATCCTTAACGACCGAGCGAAGAGGAATCGATGATGAATAAAGACCAAGTCGGCGGTAACTGGAAGCAGATCAAAGGTAAAGTAAAAGAACAGTGGGGCGACCTGACTGACGATGACATGACCGTTATCGAAGGTAAACGTGACCAGCTGGTGGGGAAAATTCAGGAACGCTATGGTTATGAGAAAGACCAGGCGGAGAAAGAAGTTGGTGACTGGGAAACCCGTAACAACTATCGCTGGTAATTCAGCTCTACCCGCAGGTACAGGGATGTGCACCCAGGGCGACCTTCAGGTCGCCCCTTTTTTTATGCTCAACGCGGCTTCTTTTTCAGCTGGATAGAGTGGTCATGCTGGCAATTTTCCTGATGGCGGCAGGCCTCGACTTCTACGCAGTTGCGGCACAGACCGTGCGCTTCAATCACGTTGTGACGCAGGGCAAATCCCATCTTCGCCGCCAGAGTATGCATGATGTCTTCCACCCCTTCCGCGCCTTCTTCCTTCACGCTGCCGCAGCGATCGCAAATAAACATCGCTGAGGTGTGGGTAGGCTGATCGAACAGGTGGCACAGCACATAGCTGTTGGTCGACTCCACTTTATGCACAAAACCCTGCTCAAGCAGAAAATCGAGCGCCCGGTATACGGTAGGGGGTTTCGCCTGCGGCTCGCTTTCGCGCAGCAGATCGAGCAGGTCGTAAGCGCTGATGGCCCCGTTTTGCAGGCTCAGCAGGCGCAACACTTCAAGGCGCTGCGGAGTCAGGCGCACATTGCGTTGCGCACAGAGCTTTTCGGCTTGTGCTAACAGTGCCTGCATTGTGGTCGTTTCCATTTTGCACCTCGAATAACGTGGAATAACAAACCGCCAGTTTACCATGTTCTGGCCTAAACGCCGAGATCCAGCAGGTGTGCTACCCTGACGAAAAACCACGGGGAACCAAAAGATGAAAAGACCGGACTGTATTCGACACTGGCGTGAGGTAGAAGGGGCCGACAATTCAACCTATCCCGATAGCACAGAGCGTTTCTCCATTGGCGCGCCCCTGGCTCGAGCGCTTGGCTTAGGCCGCCTCGGTATTCACCATGAACGCCTGCCGCCTGGGCGTCGTACCTCCTATCCACATGCCGAAAGCGATGAAGAGGAGTTTATCTTTGTGCTGGAGGGTTATCCCGAAGCCTGGATCAACGGGTATTTATGGAAGCTGGAGCCGGGGGACAGCGTAGGATTTCCGGCCGGGACGGGGGTTTGCCACACCTTTATTAATAATACCACTGAAGAAGTGCGGTTATTAGTGGTGGGCGAAGCCAATAAAAAATATAACCGAATTTATTATCCGCTAAATGCAGTATATGCCGCCACCCGTGAAGATCGCTGGATCGATCACCCGCCACAATTTTTTGGTCCGCATGATGGAAAACCCGGGCGAAAATAAATTCTTGTTCTATACCTATTTAAAGCCATAAGGAAATCAATAGCTTATCTAATACTAAAGTTTAAGACATATTTAGCTTCTAATACTTTTTTCACAGAGGACGTATTTCCCTGCGCGGCGTATAGCCGCCGGGGTTAATTTACCCAAAATAAGTCAGGTGTCCTGTGAAAATAAAACTCAAACTTTCTGTGGCGGGAATTGCCACCGGTATTCTTTTGTCTCATCAGGCTGGAGCCGCAAATACCTGGACGGAAGCACGCGGCGATGCAATGGGCGGAACAGGCGTTGCATCGGCCCATTATGGCAGCGGGGTGTTAATTAACCCGGCGCTGTTGGCAAAATCAAAAGAAGAGGATGACGTCGCCATCATTTTCCCCTCCGTGGGAGCGCAAATTAGCGATAAAGACAATTTGCAGGATAAGATCGATGAAATCAGCGATGAGATCACCGACGATCGGCAGATGATCGACGATCTGACCGTGGCGCAGATCGCCGCCGATCCGCAAGGCACGCTTAGTGAGCTGCAGAGAGCCGCCGGCAGCCTTGCCGATCAGCTGGAATTTCTTGATGGCAAAACGGCGCATGCCAACGCCGGCGGTGGGATAGCCGTGAGCATCCCGGGTTCCGGCCTGTCGCTGGCGTTTGTCGCCAAAGCTAATGCCCATGCCCGCGTCAGCTCAGAAATCGATCCTCAGGACATCGATTTTTTACGCCGATTGCAGGGTAGCCCGGGAATGACCAACCAGATGGCGCTGAGCGCGGCGCGCAACGGCAGCGACGTGATTACCCGCAATCTTAACTCTGTTGCCATGGGCAGAGGGGCCATCGTCTCCGATTATGGCGTGGCGATTGCCCGTCAGTTTACGGTAAGCGACCTGCCGGTTTCGGTGGGCGTCACGCCGAAACTGCAGCAAACCTGGCTCTATAACTACACCACCTCCATTTATACCTACGACAGCGGCGACTTTAACAGCAGCCGCTACCGTAACGACGATACCAGTTTTAACGTCGATGTCGGCGTGGCGGTGGACTTTGGTGAGAACTGGACGGTGGGCCTGAGCGGGCAGAACCTCTTATCACGTGATATTGATACCAATGACATCCGCATTCTCAACGGGCGTACCGGGCAGGTGGTGAGCTATCAGGACACATACCAGATCCGCCCGCTGGTCACGGCGGGTGTCGCCTGGCATACCGGCCTGCTGACCCTCAGCGCCGATGGCGATCTGACCGAAACCCGCGGCTTTAAGAGTGAAGAAAACGCGCAGTATGTCGGCGTGGGGGCAGAAGTGACCCCGCTGAGCTGGCTGGCGGTACGCGCAGGCTTTCGCGGTGACGTGAGGGGCACCGACAGCAACGTCTTCACGGGCGGGTTAGGCTTTGCGCCGTTTAATACCGTGCATATCGATTTGACCGGTATTTACGGGGAAGATGAAACCTGGGGGGCCGGGGCCCAGTTGAGCCTGACCTTCTGAAGGCATCCGGAGGCGCTCGGCCTCCGGCGAATATGTGCTATAGTAGCGCCCCATTTTCACCAGATGCTTAAAACTTCGCCATGTCGTCAGAAAACTCGTCCCGCTATCCTGCCCACCGTTTTTCCATCGCGCCGATGCTCGACTGGACAGACAGACATTGCCGCTACTTCCTGCGTCTGCTGTCGCGCCACACCCTGCTCTATACCGAGATGGTGACCACCGGGGCGATCATTCACGGCAAGGGTGACTATCTCGCCTACAGCGAAGAGGAGCATCCGGTGGCGTTGCAGCTGGGCGGCAGCGATCCGGCGGCGCTGGCGCACTGCGCGAAGCTGGCTGAGGCGCGTGGCTACGACGAGATTAACCTCAACGTCGGCTGCCCTTCCGATCGTGTGCAGAACGGCATGTTTGGCGCCTGCCTGATGGGTAATGCGCAGCTGGTGGCCGACTGCGTGAAAGCGATGCGTGACGTGGTCTCCATTCCGGTGACGGTAAAAACCCGCATCGGCATCGACGATCAGGACAGCTACGAATTTCTCTGTGATTTTATCGGTACGGTGGCTGGTAAGGGGGAGTGCGAGATGTTTATCATCCATGCCCGCAAAGCCTGGCTCTCTGGCCTGAGCCCGAAAGAGAACCGTGAGATCCCGCCGCTGGATTACCCGCGCGTGTATCAGCTGAAGCGCGATTTCCCTCAGCTGACCATGTCCATTAACGGCGGCATCAAGTCCCTTGAAGAGGCGAAAGGGCATCTGCAGCATATGGACGGCGTTATGGTGGGCCGTGAGGCGTACCAGAACCCGGGCGTGCTGGCGGCGGTAGATCGCGAAATCTTTGGTGTGGACGTTGCCGATCGTGATCCGGTGGCGGTGGTGCGGGCGATGTACCCTTACATTGAGCGCGAGCTGAGCAACGGCACCTATCTGGGCCACATCACCCGTCATATGCTGGGGCTGTTCCAGGGTATTCCGGGGGCGCGCCAGTGGCGCCGTTACCTGAGTGAAAACGCCCATAAAGCGGGTGCCGATATCGAGGTGCTGGAGCAGGCGCTGCGTCTGGTGGCAGACAAACGATAATTTTCACCAATACTTCGTCAAATTCACCACGCCCGGCACCGCATTGCCGGGCGTTTTTTTTCAATATCAATAGGTTATTTTTGGCACGGATCTTGTAAATATCACATCAGCGTATCGTTGTGATGCATTTGGGAGAGAGCCATGCTGGAACTACTTTTTGTGATTGGATTTTTTGTCATGCTGTTGGCAACCGGCGTCTCGTTGCTGGGGATCATCGCCGCACTGGTGGTTGCGACAGTGGTGATGTTTATTGGGGGACTGTTTGCCCTGATGTTGAAACTGTTGCCGTGGTTGCTGTTAGCCGTGGCGGTGGTGTGGGCAATACGGGCGATTAAATCGCCAAAACTTCCACGCTATCAGCGCAATAACCGTTTTCGTTACTAAGGTATTGAGCGGTTCGTCACATCCTTGCAACTTTTACGGCATCATCACTTAGAACAGAATAGGATTTAGTTATCGAATCTGTCACTATGACCGCCGTTAAAGAATTCATCGCGCTGTACCCTACATACAGCCGAACTAAAAAAAAGCAAAGCAAGAAAGGGCTTCCCAAGGGAAGCCCAATTTTTTATCAAGGGATAAGCAAACTCGATCCCTGCGTCGCCCGACTCTCCAGCGCTTCATGCGCGCGTTGCGCATCACTCAGCGGATACTTCTGCGCCTCGGCCACATCCACCTTAATGACCCCGCTGGCAATCAACGAGAACAGCTCGTTGCTGGCCTCGACCAGTTCGTCATGGTTGGTGATATAGCCCTGCAGCGAAGGACGGGTGGCAAACAGCGACCCCTTCTGGTTAAGAATGCCGAGGTTAACGCCGGTCACCGGGCCGGAAGCATTGCCGAAGCTGACCATCAAGCCGCGACGTTGCAGGCAGTCCAGCGAAGCTTCCCAGGTGTCTTTCCCCACCGAGTCATACACCACACGCACCTTCTTGCCGCCGGTGATCTCTTTCACCCGCTCAACAATGCTCTCTTCACGGTAGTTAATCACCTGCCAGGCACCCGCCTGGAGCGCGCGCTGCGCCTTTTGCGCATTGCCGACCGTACCGATAAGTTTAGCCCCCAGCGCTTTCGCCCACTGGCAGGCGATCAGGCCCACACCGCCGGCGGCAGCGTGGAACAGAAACTGTTCGTCAGGTTTGATTTCGTAGGTTTTACGCAACAGGTAGAAGACCGTCAGCCCCTTCAGGAAGGAGGCGGCTGCCTGCTCACAGGAGATGGCGCCGGGCAGAATCGCTGCTTTATCTGCCGGGACGTTATGGACCGAGCTGTAGGCGCCGAGAGCCGATTGCGCATACACCACGCGATCGCCCTCTTTAATATGTTTTACCGCACTACCGACTTTCACCACCACGCCCGCCGCCTCGGTACCCAGACCGCTCGGCAGAGCAGGGGGCGGATAGAGCCCGCTGCGGATGTAGGTGTCGATGTAGTTAATACCAATGGCTTTGTTTTCGACCTGGACTTCGTTCTCCCCAGGCGCGGTGGGAGTGAACTCTACCGCCCTGAGAACGTCCGGGCCGCCGTGTTTATGAAATTCAATACGCGTTGCCATGCTCCCTCCATTAGAATTAGAAAATATGGTAATCTTTCGACCCACTCTCTATCTCGGTAACTCCATTCACTATGGCAGGAAACAAACCCTTCAACAAACAGACTGAACCCCGGGAACGCGATCCCCAGTTAGCCGGATTAAAGGTCCCGCCTCACTCGATCGAAGCGGAACAGTCGGTGTTGGGCGGTTTAATGCTGGATAACGAACGCTGGGACGATGTCGCCGAGCGCGTGGTCACTGACGATTTCTACACCCGCCCGCACCGCCATATCTTTACCGAAATGGCGCGTTTGCAGGAGTCAGGCAGCCCTATCGACCTGATCACGCTCGCGGAATCGCTGGAGCGTCAGGGGCAGCTGGAGTCGGTAGGCGGCTTCGCTTATCTGGCTGAACTGTCAAAAAACACCCCAAGCGCGGCGAACATCAGCGCCTATGCGGACATCGTGCGTGAACGTGCGGTGGTACGTGACATGATTTCCGTTGCCAACGAAATCGCCGAAGCTGGTTTCGATCCGCAGGGGCGTAACAGTGATGAACTGCTCGACCTGGCCGAATCCCGGGTCTTTAAAATTGCCGAAAGCCGGGCCAATAAAGACGAAGGGCCGAAGAACATCGCCGACGTGCTTGATGCCACCGTGTCGCGTATTGAGCAGCTGTTCCAGCAGCCGCACGATGGGGTGACGGGCGTTAACACGGGTTATGACGATTTGAATAAAAAGACGGCCGGTTTGCAGCCGTCGGATCTGATTATCGTCGCCGCCCGTCCGTCGATGGGTAAGACGACCTTTGCGATGAACCTCGTCGAAAACGCGGCGATGTTGCAGGATAAACCGGTGTTAATCTTCAGTCTGGAGATGCCCTCCGAGCAGATCATGATGCGTTCTCTGGCCTCGCTGTCCCGCGTGGACCAGACCCGGATTCGTACCGGGCAGCTGGACGATGAGGACTGGGCGCGGATCTCCGGCACCATGGGTATTCTGCTGGAAAAACGTAATATCTATATTGATGACTCCTCCGGCCTGACGCCAACGGAAGTGCGCTCCCGTGCGCGCCGTATCGCCCGCGAGCACGGCGGCATTGGCCTGATCATGATCGACTACCTCCAGCTGATGCGCGTCCCGTCGCTCTCTGATAACCGAACGCTTGAGATCGCCGAAATCTCCCGCTCGCTGAAAGCGCTGGCGAAAGAGTTGCAGGTGCCAGTGGTTGCGCTGTCGCAGCTTAACCGCTCCCTGGAGCAGCGTGCCGACAAACGTCCTGTTAACTCCGACCTGCGTGAATCCGGCTCTATCGAGCAGGATGCCGACTTAATCATGTTCATCTATCGTGACGAGGTTTATCACGAGAACAGCGACCTGAAAGGGATCGCGGAAATTATTATCGGTAAGCAGCGTAACGGCCCCATCGGTACGGTGCGGCTTACCTTTAACGGCCAGTGGTCGCGTTTCGACA
This sequence comes from Leclercia sp. UBA5076, assembly GCF_002416465.1. NCBI lineage: Bacteria > Pseudomonadati > Pseudomonadota > Gammaproteobacteria > Enterobacterales > Enterobacteriaceae > Leclercia > Leclercia sp. UBA5076. Next base: position 204,576 of record NZ_DIAO01000011.1, on the reverse strand, counting down.
ACTATGCTGGCCCGCAATACGATGACGAATAACTCTCCGACCTTCTTTTAACAAGGATTTGCAATGCAAGCGGCAACAGTTGTCATTAACCGCCGCGCTCTGCGACACAACCTGCAACGCCTGCGTGAACTGGCGCCCGCCAGCAAGCTCGTTGCAGTCGTGAAAGCGAACGCTTACGGACACGGTCTTATTGAGACCGCGCGAACGCTCCCTGATGCCGACGCCTTTGGCGTCGCCCGTCTCGAAGAAGCCCTGCGTCTGCGCGAAGGGGGGATCACCCAGCCGATTCTGCTGCTCGAAGGCTTCTTTAACGCCGCCGATCTCCCGACTATCACCACGCAACGGCTGCATACCGCCGTACACAATCTTGAGCAGCTCGAAGCGCTGGAAAACACGGTGCTCAGCGAGCCCGTCACCGTTTGGATGAAGCTCGACACCGGCATGCACCGTCTGGGCGTGCGTCCGGAGCAGGCGGAGGCGTTTTACCAGCGCTTAAGCCAGTGCAGGAATGTACGTCAGCCGGTCAATATCGTCAGCCATTTTGCCCGCGCCGATGAGCCTGACTGTGGTGCCACCGAGCAGCAGCTCGATATCTTCAACACCTTCTGCGAAGGCAAGCCGGGCATGCGCTCGATTGCGGCATCCGGCGGTATTTTGCTCTGGCCGCAGTCTCATTTCGACTGGGCACGTCCAGGCATAATCCTGTACGGCGTCTCGCCGCTGGAGGGTAAGCCCTGGGGGCCGGACCTCGGTTTTCAGCCGGTAATGTCGCTCACCTCCAGCCTGATTGCGGTGCGTGAGCACAAAGCCGGGGAGCCGGTCGGCTACGGCGGGACCTGGATCAGCGAGCGCGACACCCGTTTAGGCGTGGTGGCGATGGGCTACGGCGACGGCTATCCGCGCGCGGCGCCATCCGGGACGCCAGTGCTGGTGAATGGCCGGGAAGTGACCATCGTTGGCCGTGTGGCGATGGATATGATCTGCGTCGACCTCGGGCCAGAGGCCCTGGAGAAAGCGGGCGATCCGGTGACGCTGTGGGGTGAAGGTTTGCCCGTGGAGCGGATCGCGGAAATCACGAAAGTAAGTGCTTACGAACTTATCACGCGACTGACGTCGCGCCTGGCGATGCGATACCTGGATTGAGCGTGACTTTGCTTGTAGGGATGAGAGAGCGCCAGTAATTTTCGCCCGGGTCGCCAGGGTGGTGGCGATGGAGCCACCCTGGCACGTTCACCGGTTCAGATGTATCAGAGAAGCAAGGAACGTAAGGTGAACGGAACCACCACCTGAGTCGCAGGTTCCCCCTCATCCTCAGGTTGAAGAAGCCGACTGTGCCCGTTTTTTATGAAGTGCCACGCAACGTGTCGACCATACCCCATCTTCATTAACATCCTCTCGATCTTCTTCCACTTCCGGTTTATTGTTGAATTCCCTGCCTCATTATTATCCGGAGAACCATCGCGTGTTCCAGAAAGTCGACGCCTATGCTGGCGACCCTATCCTCTCCTTAATGGAGCGTTTCAAAGACGATCCGCGTGGCGATAAAGTTAACCTCAGTATCGGTCTTTACTACAACGAAGCGGGCATCATCCCGCAGCTGCAGGCCGTTGCCAAAGCCGAAGCGCGTCTGAACGCCACGCCACACGGTGCGTCGCTCTATCTGCCGATGGAAGGGCTTAACAGCTACCGTCACACCATCGCCCCGCTGCTGTTTGGCGCAGACCATCCGGTGCTGGCACAGAATCGTGTTGCAACCATCCAGACGCTGGGCGGGTCAGGCGCGCTGAAGGTCGGTGCCGACTTCCTGCACAAATATTTTCCGGAGTCGGGTGTCTGGGTGAGCGATCCGACCTGGGAAAACCATGTCGCCATCTTTGAAGGCGCGGGCTTCACGGTGAATACCTATCCGTGGTTCGACGACCAGACTAACGGCGTACGCGTTGGCGCCTTGCTGGAAAAACTGAGCACCCTGCCGGAACGCAGCATCGTGCTGCTGCATCCATGCTGCCATAACCCGACCGGTGCCGATCTGACGAATGCGCAGTGGGATGCGGTTATCGAGGTGCTGAAAGCCCGCAACCTGATCCCGTTCCTCGACATCGCCTACCAGGGCTTTGGCGCCGGGATGGAAGAGGATGCTTACGCCATCCGCGCCATTGCCAGCGCAGGTCTGCCGGCGCTGGTCAGCAACTCCTTCTCCAAAATCTTCTCGCTGTATGGCGAACGTGTCGGCGGTCTGTCTGTGGTCTGCGAAGATCAGGATGCAGCCGGGCGCGTGCTGGGCCAGCTGAAGGCGACCGTGCGTCGTATCTACTCCAGCCCACCAAACTTTGGGGCGCAGGTGGTGGCGACCGTGCTCGGCGATGACGAACTCAAAGCCGAGTGGCTGGCAGAGGTGGAAGCGATGCGTACCCGCATTCTCGCCATGCGTCAGACGCTGGTGGATGTGCTGAAGGATGCCGTTCCGGGGCACAACTTCGACTACCTGCTACAGCAGCGCGGCATGTTCAGCTATACCGGCTTCAGCGCACAGCAGGTAGACCGCCTGCGCGACGAGTTCGGCGTCTATCTGATTGCCAGTGGACGCATGTGCGTTGCAGGCCTGAATAGCGGCAACGTTCAGCGTGTGGCGAAGGCCTTTGCCGCTGTAATGTAAGCACTTACTCACGACCTCCTTCTTTAGCGAAGGGGGTCGTTAAGAAGTACAGCCGCGCTTTGTGATATCCCTCTTTCTATTGCGACGGAGAGAGAAATTCTCCTTTCCTTCCCCTCCCGCTGCGGTTATTTTCGATGGGGCTTTTGACCATCTGCTCAAAAATAAAACAACAATCTGAATATTCTGGGGAAAAAATGCGCAAGATCCTACTGGCGCTCAGCGCTGCCTGCTTATTGCTCTCGCTCAGCAACCCAGCCGTGGCTCGCCCCTCTTCACCTCCACCGTTATATCCAGGCACAACCGCCGCCAGATTGGCTGAGCAGGCGCCCGTCCACTGGGTTTCCGTCGCGCAAATTGAAAAAAGTCTGCTCGGGCGTCCACCCATGTCGGTGGGGTTTGATATTGATGACACCGTCCTGTTTTCCAGCCCTGGTTTCTGGCGGGGTAAAAAAAACTGGTCTCCGGAGAGCGATGAGTACCTGAAAAATCCGGCATTCTGGGAGCAGATGAATAACGGCTGGGATGCGTTCAGCATTCCCAAAGAGGTGGCGCGGGCGCTGATCGCCATGCACCTGAAGCGCGGCGACAACATCTGGTTTATTACCGGGCGTCATTTCACTAAAACCGAAACGGTCACGAAAACCTTGCAGGACGCCTTTCTGATACCCGCCGTATCTATGAATCCGGTGATTTTTATTGGCGGAAAGGGGGAGAGGACCAAAACGCCGTGCATTGCCCAGAAACAGATTAAGATTTACTACGGCGACGCGGATAGCGACATCAACGCGGCGCGTGAAGCGGGTGCCAGGGGGATTCGGGTTTTGCGGGCGTCGAACTCCACCCAAAAACCGCTGCCTCAGGCGGGAGACTTTGGGGAAGAGGTGATCGTTAACTCAGAATATTGAGTCTCTTTTGGCGCAGGAAAGAACACTTTTTAAGCAGATTTACCTGCTGCGGGTTTTACCTTTCGTCGTATTGCTGCACACTTAGAGGGATCAACCTGTAAAACGGAGCAGCACATGTGGTATCAGCAAACCCTGACCCTGCGCGCCAGGTCTCGCGGTTTTCACCTGGTGACGGATGAGGTCATCGGTCAGATTCGCGATCTTCCCCGCATCAACGTGGGTTTACTTCATCTGTTGCTGCAACACACGTCAGCCTCTCTCACTCTTAACGAGAACTGCGATCCCACCGTCCGTTCCGATATGGAGCAGCATTTTCTCAAATCCATTCCCGATAATGCCCGCTGGGAACACGATGACGAGGGGCCAGACGACATGCCTTCCCATATTAAATCCTCCACGCTAGGCGTCTCTTTACTGCTGCCGGTCAATCATGGCCGTCTGCAGCTGGGCACCTGGCAGGGGATCTGGCTGGGAGAACATCGTATCCACGGCGGTTCGCGCAAAATCATCGCCACGCTACAAGGGGAATAAAGATGACAATTTCGGAGATACTTCAGTACTGCATGAATAAGCCGGGTGCGGAGCAAAGCGTGCACAGCGACTGGAAGGCAACCCAGATCAAAGTCGCCGACGTGCTGTTTGCGATGGTGAAAGATGTGGAGGGGCGTCCGGCGGCCTCGTTAAAAACCAGCCCTGAACTGGCGGAACTGTTGCGCCAGCAGCACAGCGACGTGCGTCCCAGCAAGCACCTGAATAAAGCGCACTGGAGCACGGTCTATCTGGACGGGTCGATTCCTGATTCGCAGATTTATTACCTGGTGGATGCCTCTTACACGCAGGCGGTGGAACTGCTGCCGGAGATGACCCGGCAGCAGCTGTCAGTATAACTACTTCAGAAGCGGTTTAAGGAAGCGGGCGGTGTGCGAGGCTTCGCACTCCGCGACGGTTTCCGGGGTGCCGGAAACCAGTATTTCACCGCCGCCGCTACCGCCTTCCGGACCGAGATCGACAATCCAGTCCGCGGTTTTAATCACGTCCAGGTTGTGCTCAATCACCACGATGGTGTTGCCCTGATCTCTGAGCTGGTGCAGCACGTCGAGAAGCTGCTGGATATCGGCAAAGTGCAGACCGGTGGTCGGCTCATCCAGAATGTAGAGCGTCTGTCCGGTGCCGCGTTTGGAGAGTTCACGCGCCAGCTTCACGCGCTGCGCCTCCCCGCCCGAGAGGGTAGTTGCTGACTGGCCCAGACGAATGTAGGTCAGACCAACATCCATCAGGGTCTGGAGCTTACGCGCCAGCGCCGGAACGGCATCAAAGAACTCGCGCGCCTCTTCGATGGTCATATCCAGCACTTCGTGGATGGTCTTGCCTTTATATTTGATCTCCAGCGTTTCGCGGTTATAGCGTTTGCCTTTGCACTGGTCGCACGGCACGTAGATATCCGGCAGGAAGTGCATCTCAACTTTGATCACCCCATCGCCCTGACAGGCTTCGCAGCGCCCGCCGCGCACGTTAAAGCTGAAGCGGCCCGGCGTGTAGCCGCGTGAGCGCGATTCCGGCACGCCGGCAAAGAGTTCACGTACCGGCGTGAAGACACCGGTATAGGTCGCCGGGTTAGAGCGCGGGGTACGACCAATCGGGCTCTGGTCGATATCGATCACCTTGTCGAAGTGCTCAAGCCCGGTGATGTCACGGTACGGCGCGGGCTCTGCCAGCGTTGCACCGTTCAGCTGAGTCTGCGCAATCGGGAACAGCGTGTCGTTAATCAGCGTCGATTTACCGGAACCTGACACCCCGGTAATGCAGGTGAACAGGCCGACCGGCAGGGTGAGCGTCACGTCTTTCAGGTTGTTGCCGCGAGCGCCGGTGAGCTTCAGTACTTTTTCCGGGTTGGCAGGCACGCGCTGTTTTGGCACCTCAATCTTGCGTTGACCGCTCATGTACTGGCCGGTCAGGGACTCCGGCACCGCCATGATGGCGTCCAGCGGCCCTTCCGCCACTACCTGGCCGCCGTGGACACCCGCGCCCGGCCCGATGTCGATCACGTGGTCGGCGGCGCGGATGGCATCTTCATCATGCTCGACCACAATCACCGTGTTGCCGAGGTTACGCAGGTGGATCAGGGTGCCAAGCAGACGTTCGTTGTCACGCTGGTGCAGGCCGATAGAGGGCTCATCCAGTACGTACATGACGCCCACTAAGCCCGCACCAATCTGGCTCGCCAGACGGATACGCTGGGCCTCGCCGCCGGAGAGCGTCTCTGCGGAGCGGGAAAGCGTCAGGTAGTTGAGGCCAACGTTCACCAGGAATTTCAGACGATCGCCAATCTCTTTCAGCACTTTCTCGGCGATTTTCGCCCGCTGGCCGGAGAGCTTCAGGTTGGTGAAGAAGTCCATCGCATGACCGATGCTCATGTCTGAGATGGCCGGCAGCGGCGTGTTTTCCACATACACATGGCGCGCTTCACGACGCAGACGGGTGCCGTCACAGGTGGCGCAGGAGCGGTTGCTGATGAACTTCGCCAGCTCTTCACGCACGGCGCTGGATTCGGTCTCTTTGTAGCGGCGCTCCATATTGTGCAGCACGCCTTCAAACGGATGGCGACGCACCGAGGTATCGCCGCGATCGTTCATGTATTTGAACTCGATGTTCTCTTTACCGGAACCGAACAGGATCACTTTGTGCACGTTCGGGCTCAGGCTGCCCCACGGCGCTTCAACGTCAAATTTATAGTGCTCTGCCAGCGACTTCAGCATCTGGAAATAGTAGAAGTTACGCTTATCCCAGCCGCGGATGGCGCCGCCAGCCAGCGACAGTTCGGGATTCTGGATCACCCGATCGGGATCGAAGTACTGCTGTACGCCCAGGCCATCACAGGTCGGGCAGGCGCCCGCCGGGTTGTTGAACGAGAACAGACGCGGTTCCAGCTCGCGCATGCTATAGCCGCACACCGGGCAGGCGAAATTGGCGGAGAAGAGCAGCTCCTCCGCTTTCGGGTCGTCCATATCGGCAACTACCGCCGTACCGCCGGAGAGATCCAGTGCGGTCTCGAACGACTCCGCCAGGCGCTGGGTCATATCGTCACGCACCTTAAAGCGGTCGATCACCACCTCTATAGTGTGTTTCTTTTGCAGTTCCAGCTTCGGTGGATCGGAGAGATCGCACACTTCCCCGTCGATACGGGCGCGGATATAGCCCTGGCTTGCCAGGTTTTCCAGCGTTTTGGTGTGTTCGCCCTTACGCTCTTTAATGATTGGCGCAAGCAGCATCAGGCGTCTGCCTTCCGGCTGCGCCAGCACGTTGTCCACCATCTGGCTGACGGTCTGCGCCGCCAGCGGGACATCGTGATCCGGACAACGCGGCTCGCCTACGCGGGCATAGAGCAGACGCAGGTAGTCATGGATTTCGGTGATGGTCCCGACGGTGGAACGCGGGTTGTGGGAGGTCGACTTCTGCTCAATAGAGATGGCAGGCGACAACCCTTCAATATGGTCGACGTCCGGTTTTTCCATCAGCGACAGGAACTGACGCGCATAGGCAGAGAGCGACTCAACGTAACGACGCTGACCTTCGGCATACAGGGTGTCGAAAGCCAGAGAGGATTTGCCTGAGCCTGAAAGCCCGGTGACGACAATCAGCTTGTCGCGAGGGATGACGAGGTTGATATTCTTGAGATTGTGGGTGCGGGCGCCCCGTACTTCGATCTTATCCATTCACCTTTCCCGGTAGGTAGATACACGGAATGCCTGGTTTGTTTGAAGGACAACCGGCATAAACGATTAATTATGACACAAATTGACCTGGCTGGATATACAGTATTGAGATGCAAATTCAGATTCGTTGTGCAAAAATAGACCACGAAAAGAGTTGGGTGGAATCCGCCTCGCAGCTATGAACATGCGGCATGGAAATGGTACACTCGCGCGTTTACACTATTTAGAAATTGTTTTCAGGAGACACGATCATGGCCAGCAGAGGCGTAAACAAGGTGATTCTCGTCGGTAATCTGGGCCAGGACCCGGAAGTACGCTATATGCCGAGTGGTGGTGCAGTGGCCAACATTACGCTGGCTACCTCCGAATCCTGGCGTGATAAAGCGACCGGTGAGATGAAAGAGCAGACCGAATGGCACCGCGTCGTGCTGTTTGGCAAACTGGCCGAGGTGGCCGGTGAGTATCTGCGTAAAGGTTCTCAGGTCTATATCGAAGGCCAGCTGCGTACCCGCAAATGGACCGATCAGTCTGGCCAGGAAAAATACACCACTGAAGTGGTGGTGAACGTTGGCGGTACCATGCAGATGCTGGGTGGCCGTCAGGGCGGTGGCGCGCCAGCAGGCGGCGGCCAGCAGCAGCAGGGCGGTTGGGGTCAGCCTCAGCAGCCGCAGGGCGGCAACCAGTTCAGCGGCGGCGCACAGTCCCGTCCGCAGCAGCCATCTGCGCCAGCGCAGTCCAACGAACCGCCAATGGACTTCGATGACGACATCCCGTTCTGATCTCTTGCAGAACGAAATAAAAACCCTGCCTGGCAGGGTTTTTTTATACCTGAGGGTCAGGAAAGGGTGAGTTACGGCTGTCGCCACTGCCTGATATGCTCGATCAGGGCACGCAGTTTTGGCGCCATATTGCGACGTTGCGGAAAATAAAGATAAAACCCTGCAAATTCAGGCAGGTAATCATCCAGTATGGATACAAGCTGCCCACTTTCAATATAGGGCCTGAATGTCTCCTGAGGAGCAAAAGTGATGCCGCCGCCGGCAAGGGCGATGTTCAGCATAAGACGCAGATCGTTAGTGGTGATCTGCGGATCGATGGCCACATCGAAAGGGACGCCTGCCTCCTCAAATTCCCAGCGATAGGGTGCTACATCCGGGGAAGGGCGCCAGCCGATACAGCGATGGCGAACCAGCTCCCGGGGATGTCGGGGGGCGCTGTTGGCCGCCAGCCAGGAGGGCGATGCAACCACCATTTCCCGCTGCGGCCCCGTCAGAGGCACGGCGATCATATCTTTTTCGATAACCTCTCCCAGCCTCACGCCGGCATCATAGCCCGCCGCCACGATATCGAACTCCTCATCCGACACCAGAATATCAATAGTCACACCCGGATTCGCTGCCGCAAAGGAGGCGAGCAAGGGGCCAGAAAGAAACTCTTCGGCTATTGATGTTACCGCAATCCGCAGAAGCCCGCGCGGCGCGCTGTCCGGGGCGATCTCTTCAAAGGCCGCTTCGATATTTGCTAAAGGCAAAGATAAGGCGTTACGCAGCCGCTCGCCTGCTTCGGTCAGGTTTACCGAACGCGTTGTGCGCATGACAAGCAGGGTTTCGAAAGCATCCTCAAGACGCCTTATACCCTGGCTGACTGCCGACCGGGTGACGCCAAGGCGTGCGGCGGCCGCGCTGAAGCTGTGCTCCTCGGCGACCGCGAGAAAAAGAGGCAGGAGATTAAGATCGACCTTCATTGTTTAGATCTGCTAACCAGTGAGTCAAGTGATAGCAGGATACAAGAAACAATCTAAGGGTTCTATTATCTTCCTGAACTCAACTGAAGGAGCACATCATGAATAAAGTTATCTTAATCACGGGCGCATCCAGCGGTATTGGTGAAGGTATTGCCAGAGAGCTTGGGTATGCTGGCGGGAAGGTATTGCTGGGGGCACGCAGGCTGGATCGCATAGAAGCCATTGCGGCAGAGATCCGCAATACGGGCGGCCAGGCTGAAGCCCATGAGCTGGATGTTACCAGCCGTCAGTCGATGGCTGGCTTCGTCCAGGCGGCAGTCGAAAAGTGGGGGCGCGTTGACGTTTTAATCAACAACGCAGGCATTATGCCGCTTTCACCCCTTGCGGCGGGGAAACAGGATGAATGGGAACGTACCGTTGACGTTAATATTAAAGGTGTTCTCTGGGGAATTGGGGCGGTACTTCCCATTATGGAGGCGCAGGGCAGCGGTCAGATTATCAATATTGGCTCTATCGGTGCCCTTTCCGTTGTGCCAACGGCCGCCGTCTATTGCGCCACAAAATTTGCAGTACGGGCAATTTCGGATGGTTTACGCCAGGAAAGCTCGAATATCCGCGTAACCTGCGTTAATCCCGGCGTGGTAGAAAGCGAACTGGCTTCGACCATCACCCACAAAGAAACCATGGCGGCGATGGACGCCTATCGTGCCATTTCGCTCAAACCCGCTGATATTGCCCGCGCCGTGCGGCAGGTTATTGAGGCACCCGAAAATGTTGATACCACCGAAATAACCATCAGGCCTACTGCGTCAGCAAATTAAAGCTGAATATTGTACGCGTTTCGCTATTAACAGGGCCTGATAAATAAGCGTGATGAAAAAATAACGCTGGTCTTGAGTAAATTCGTCCCATTTGTTTACGGCAGATTTAATTCTGTTAAAAAACGTTCGCTGAAATCAGGTGGGGATAGTATTTCCGTTTCGCTGGAAAGCTATCCAGCCGTATACCGATCCGATTAAAGGAGATCAGACATGAAAAATATGACTGGCTTAATGGCAGGTATTGCTTTATCTGTGATGTCATTCTGTAGTGTGGCACAGACAGTAAGCGCAGTTGACTCCACTCTGGATGGCGCGGAAGCAAAAATAGCGGTCCAGGCGCAAAAGGCTGGTGCGTCATATAAAATCACCAGTGCGCGCTTTAATAATAAGGCTTACGTAACGGCTGAACTGACCAAATAAATTTGCATAAGCATTGCAAAAAAAAGCTGCCCGGCGGGCAGCTTTTTTTGTTTTACCATGGCTGTTCGGTGGGCATAATAAATAGCTCTGCCACGTCCACATGGTCCGGCGCCTGTAACGCGTAGAGAATAGCGTCAGCGATATCGGCAGACTTCAGAAATGTCATCTGCTCTTTTAACTGCTCCATCCGGGCGCGGTAATTCTCGTCACTGATATGCTCAAATAACTCGCTTTCAACCGCGCCAGGCTGTAGCGAGGTAACACGGATATTGAATTCAGGCGATATCTCCATGCGCAAAATATCGCTGAAGGCCGCTACCGCGTGTTTGGTCGCACAGTAGACACCCAGTCCCGGAAAAGTTTTACGCCCGGCGATCGAGGAGGTATTGATAATATGTCCTGATTTCTGGGCCTGCATAACAGGGAGTACCGCTGCGACGGTATTAAACAGGCCCTTAATGTTGACGTCTACCATACGATGCCATTCTTCAAGTTTAAGGCTGGCGATGTCCGAAATGGGCATCAGCCCGGCATTGTTAAAGGCGATATCAATGCGGCCATAGGTTTTGTGCAACGTCGCCACGCCTGCAGATACGGAGGCCTGGTCTGTCACATCCATTTCCAGCGCGATGGCTTTACCGCCAGCAGCCTCAATTTCGCTGACCAGAGCCTGCAGGCGATCCAGGCGGCGCGCGGCGAGGCCAACTTTAACGCCATGTGCGGCTAATTTTTTGGCGGTAGCAGCACCGATGCCGCTTGATGCCCCGGTCACGATGGCGGTTTTACCGTTGAGTTCCATAATTGATCCTCTTGTGAATGGATTTCAGCGCTTCAGAAAGAACCTCTGAAGTACGGAACAATCATGTCTCTTTCACCCGGTCTCTTCGCGCGGCGGATTGCTCAAACTGTCGTGATTTTGCTACGACGATAATCGCTACGATATTTTGAAGGCGATATGCCGGTTACCCGGCGAAATGCTGAGGCAAAATGGCTGGGGCTGTTGTAACCCACGGTCAGGGAGATACTGATAATGGAATCATCTGTTTCGGAAAGCAGGCGACGCGCCTCTTCCATCCGCAGTCGGATAAAATAGTGGGAAGGCGAAAGCCCGGTAGACTGCTTAAAGACGCGGCTGAAGTGAAATTCGCTCAGTCCGGTCAGACAGGCCAACCGCGCCAGGTCAAAGGGCTGAGCCAGATCGTCACGCATCGCCTTAAAGACCCGGTGTAATTTAAACGCCTGCAGGCCGCCGCGATGCCGCTTCGCATCGGTCCGGTAAGTACGTGCCAGATGGACCGCCAGCGCCTGGGCGATACCCTGAATAAACGGGCCGCTGGGTTGATTTTGCTGGTAAAGCTCCGCGCGTATATGTTCCAGCAAAGCGGACAGCGTTTCGTCCCGCTCTCCGGAGACTTCGCGCAATTCAACGCCCTGCATCATGGCTACGCCAATATAGACGTGCATTACGATGAACGGCGCGCCTGGCTCGGCTCGCCATCTCATTTCGGTGGGCGAATCTGCCGTAGTGAGAAAAAAATCCCCTGCGACAACGGGGTTTGCTATCCACCCTTCTCCCGGGGAGCGTTCTTCAACCAGGGCACAGCCTGAAAGTATCCACACAATGAAGGGCTCCGGCACGGCGGGAATAATAATCTTTTCCTGGACCTGGCGACGCGTCAGGATTTGGACAAATACATCCCGGGAGGAGAGCGCCCGGTGTTCCTTCTGCAACTCCCCGGGAATGTATTCTTCGAATGTCTCTGCGGAAGTACGCTGGGTCATGTTAATCGACTAGGCCAGTTTTACCAGGTTCAGGGCTGGCAGAGGACCGCCAGGGAACTGTTGCAGATGACCACCCGTTTCAAGGCTGCCTAAATCTATAGTGGCGAAGCCCATTCGCGCGGCCAATGCTTCCACTTCGGATTTCGCCCCGGCATCGTCTCCAGAGATAAACACGACGCGGCGTCCGCCCGCCTGGGCCGGATCCTGCGCCAGCACGCTGGCCAGAAGCGTGTTGAAGGCTTTGACGACGCGGGCGCCGGGTGCCCACTGCGTCATCACCTGGCTGGAATTTTTTCCACCCAGTTCGGCCAGGGTAAAGCCGGGTAAAATCACCGGATTGGTGGCATCAATCAGGATACGTCCACTCCAGTTTAGACCGCTTAGCGCGGCTTCGGTGCTGCTCCAGTTGGTGCTTACAAAAACTATCCCGGCTTCAGCCGCTTGCTGCACGGTACCCGCGCGAGCCCTGTCGCCTAACGCGTTCACCACTTCCGCCAGGCTGTCGGGGCCACGGCTATTGCTCAGAATAACGTTCAGCCCGGAATTGACAAGCTGTCTGGCAAAAGCCTGCCCGATGGCGCCAGCGCCAATAATACCCACGGTTTCTGTTTTCATCGCTTGTTTCCTTAAATGTATGGTTGAGAAGCTGACCAAATAGTAATCATCGCCATTCCATCTGTGTAGCCTATATAATTAGATGGATCCCATCTAACGGAGCGATACATGCTTGACGGTATGTCTATCGATCAACTGCGTACGTTTATTGCCGCAGTTGATGAGGGCAGTTTCTCGGCCGCTGGGCGCAAATTACGGCGGGCGCAGTCGGTCGTCAGCGCGACGCTGGCGAACCTTGAGTCTCAGGTTGGCTTTCCGTTGTTTGAGCGAACGGGGCGCTATCCCAGACTGACGGAGGCGGGGCTTGCCCTGCTGGAGTCAGCGCGTATTGCAACGGCGGGAATGGACGCGTTCAAGGCTAAGGCACGCACCCTGGCTGAAGGGCTGGAGCCTGAACTTGTGGTATCCGTGGATGTGATGTTTCCTGTTGAAAAATTGACTGCCGCGGTGCAAGCCTTTCAGCAGGCCTTTCCTGCTACGCCCTTGCGTCTGTACGTGGAGGCGTTGGGTGGGGTACTTCAGCCTTTACTGGCCGGTAGCTGCCGGGTGGCGGTAATCGGCTCGCTACCCGATTTACCTGCGGGTTGTGCAGCTGAGTATCTTCTCAGCGTAGGCGCCGTAGCCGTGGTATCGCCAGATCATCCGCTGGCTAAAATAGCCGGCCCTCTCCTTCGTTCGGTTGTGCAGGAGCAGGTGCAACTGGTGTTGGCCGATCGTTCCACGCTCACTGCGGGGCGCAACTTCGGCGTTATGTCGGGCAAGACATGGCGTATAGGGGACATGGGAGCGAAGCATGCATTCTTACGCGCGGGGCTGGGTTGGGGCTATATGCCTTTGCCAATGGTTGAGGAAGATCTTGCCAGCGGTCGGCTGGTCGCTTTGAATTTACAGATGCAGCCTGACGTTGGCGCGGGATTTTCAATGTACGCCGTACATTTGAGGGAATACCCTCCAGGCCCGGCCGGACGCTGGTTTATCAATAAGCTCAAAGCGCATGCAAATGAATAAGGTGAATTAGCGATCTGACAACCAGGCCGGCGATGGTCATAAAAAAACCAGACCCTGGTCTGGTTTTTATCGCTGGAACTAGGTGTACATCATTGGCCAGTCCGGCGGCGTATGGCTCATTGCCTCAACCATGATCGTTTTAACGTTATTCCAGACCGCGGCCATATCCAGCAGGGTGATGCCCAGCAGGCCGGTGGCAAACCAGCATGCCGCCGCCAGACCCAGACAGGTGCTGATCACCGCCAGTACTGCGTAATCCGACTTTTTAAACTGAACGTTCAGGGTGCTGGCCAGAAACATCAGCACCGCGCTCAACAATTCCCAGCGTGCAAAGACAACACCGGTGGTAATAGCTGCCATAAGACCGATCCTCAAAGATATCCGCCGCCGGGTATAGCGCGACGTTGCCCGGACGTGGCAAACTGGCTATCGGCAAGCTCAGACTGACAAAATGAAACGATGTTTTGCGTTACATCATATGTGTGAACTATATCACATTTGTTCTTTTATTCGCCAGTGGGCAAATGCATGAAAATGGCCTTTTTTAACCCTTTATTTAATATGGTTATAGGGCCGCAGGAATATATCTTTAATCAGCTAATTGCTCGGGTTGCGGTAACTTTATCGATAATTCATTGAGATAAGAAAACGTGTACAGGTAACCTGTGGTTGTACAATATTTACAGCCTCAGACCTATGGATTATGCTTCATCCGGTTACGTAATTAGCCCGTAATAAATAAATCAGGCTTTTACTGGTTATTATTTGCTGTACTTTTAATTTTACACACACATCTTTTTTCGACAGGGTCAGACAGCCGTAATAATAGATGCTGGCTGCGTATCCTTTCACTCCTGATTTATTCGTTGCGACATTTTTTATCTCGTTAAATGAGCGACGAATAAAACGATGAAGCAAGCAAATCGAGAGAATATAAATGACAGTACGCGGGCTCTGCACGCATTAGCTAAATTAATGCCAAAATTATCGTCGCAGCAAACCTTAACGGATCTTCTGCAGACGATTAATCATACCTTTGGCGCCCAGACCAGCTGGGTAATGGTGGAGGACGATGCGGGTCAGCAGCAGGTAGTCAGCGTCGGTGAATTAACCTGCCATTCCTCAGAAATTAAAGCCTTTCTTTCCAGCACGTTATTGCAGCGTCACCACCGCGCATGGCGGGTCATCTGTTGGAAAGAGAAGACCGGTACGCTTTTATTTCCTGCCATGCATCCGGGACACAGGCAACTACAGTGTGGCGTGCTGTATAAATTGTCGCTGCAACAGGATCGCTGCAACGGCTACTTCTTCCTCGGCTTTGCGCAACCGCAAAGCAGCATCACCGTGCTGAAACAGGTGGTGGTGATCCTGGTCGAAAAACTGAAGGACTATTTGACCGGTCTCGTTGCCCGTGAGCGCACGGCAAAAGAGATGCAGCGGGTGATCACCCAGTATAAAACCCTGTTTGAGCGGGCGCCGGTACTGATGAACTCCTTTGACCGCCATAGCCGCTGCGTATTGTGGAATGCCGAGTGCGAAAAGGTGTTTGGCTGGACGATGGTGGAGATCAACGCCCATGCCGATCCGCTGGCGCTCTTTTATCCAGACCCGGAGGAGCGCCGCCGGGTGCACGAGTCGGTGAATACCACCCCGCTGAACGATATGTACGAATGGCATCCGCTACGTCGGGACGGGGTTCAGCTGACCATCCTGTGGTCGAATATCTCTCTGCCGGACGGCTCAATCCTCAATATCGGGCTCGATATTACCGCGCGTAAAAAAGCGGAGCAGCAGCTGGAGATGAAGGCGACCACCGACGATCTGACACGCTGTCTGAATCGCTCTGCCATCCTGCAGCAGATTGGCGCTGCGCTGGAGGCCTGCCAGCGCGAAGAGGCGGATAGCCACTTCTCTGTCATGATGCTCGACCTGGATTTCTTTAAACAGATTAATGATAAGTGGGGGCATCTGGTGGGCGATGCTGCGCTGATGCATTTTTGCGACTGCCTGCGGAGGGTGATCCCCTCGGGGGCAGCGCTGGGCCGGGTAGGGGGAGAGGAGTTTTTACTGCTGCTGCCAAAGACCCGCAGTGACGCGGCGGTGCAGCTCTCCATGGTACTCCGTCAGGCGCTCTCTCTCACGCCGCTCAAGGTCGGCAGCCGCACCTTAACACTCTCTTTCAGTGCGGGCGTGGTGGAGGTGAATGGAAAACCACGCGATACCTCATCGCTACTCATTAGCGCAGATAAGGCACTTTACGATGCCAAGCGCGGCGGAAGAGGTAAAACAATCGTCGCGGTTGATTATTTATAAATCACTTCAATCATCCTGACGGGTTAAATAGCACAAAATTTCATGATGAAGTTGCGCTTTTTTCATTCTGTAGGTAGTTTGGCTTAATCGACGATTTTCTGTTGAGTTATCCGGGAGCCTGGCTTCCTGGAACGGTAATTATTTAACTTAATAAACACGAAACGAATACTTTCAGTTTGGCTTACGGACAAATATTATCGGCATAACTCAATATTAGGTTATTGGCGTTAAAAGTCAGTTGCTAACTTCGCATGATTCATGCAACGTAATCACCTGTTTAGCAAAGCATCCGGCCTTCATGACTACAGGCACATAAAAAGCAGGGATAATAGGGCGGAAATGAATCGTAACGCACGGGACAAGGTGCTGAGGATAGTCGGGGTTATCATGGTAGTTTTGCTACCTGTGATGCTTGCGCTATGGTTTGCTCAGCAACGCGCGGTCAACGAAACAAGCAGTCAACTTCGCTCATTTGCCGCACTCGCTTTAGACAAAACCGAACTGGTTATTCAGCAGGTTGAGCTGGCACGTCAGGCGGCTGAAAAATACTCGGGTGATATTTGTACACCGGATCACCGACAATATATGTTAAATATTGTCCGGGGCCGACTCTACATTGCCGACCTGCTGTACGCCGAAGGTAAAGCGTTTCTCTGCTCAACAACCAGCACGCCTGAAAACCCCTATTTAATTTCTGCTGCCAATTACCAACGCGCGCCTGACGTCTCTATCTATTATTACCGCGATACGCCATTTTATGCGGGATATAAAATGACCTATATGCAGGTCGGTAATTATGTGGTGGTGGTTAATCCTCTGACCTATAGCGAAGTCATGTCATCCGACCGCTCCCTGGCGTGGGGGGTATTTGATACGGTGAACAACGACTTTTTCTCCATTAGTGAACAGGCAAAAGAAAATGCCTTAAAAAAGCTGATTGGCGATAACGAAGCTATATTCCAGAAAGAAGGTCGTTTTTACACTATTGTTCGCTCCGAGAAACGCCCGATTGCCGCGATTGTTTCGACCACCAATCAGCGTTTTTATGAAGTTCTCTATTATCAGGCAACGTTAACCCTGCCGCTGGGCATGATCAGCAGTATTATCATTTTACTGATGTGGTCGCGGACGCGACGCGAATTTAATTCACCAGGCCGCTTATTGCACCGGGCATTAAATAAAAGACAACTATGCCTGCATTACCAGCCGATTATCGACATAAAAACAAATGCGTGTGTCGGCGCAGAAGCGCTGTTGCGTTGGCCTGGTTTTAACGGTCCGGTAATGAGCCCGGTAGAGTTTATCCCGCTGGCAGAAAAAGAGGGGATGAGCGAACGCATCACCGATTATGTGGTAGAAGAAGTCTTCAGCGATCTGGGCCATTTCCTGGCCTGTAACCCGCATCTCTATATCTCCATTAACCTCTCGGCAACGGACTTCCACTCTTCACGCCTGATTGCGATGATCACCGATAAAGCCCGACACTATAATGTGCGGGCCCAGCAGATCAAAATTGAAGTGACGGAGCGCGGTTTCATTGATGTTCCCAGGACCACGCCGGTGATCCAGGCATTTCGCCAGGCGGGATATGAAGTGGCGATTGACGATTTTGGTACCGGCTATTCCAACCTGCACAACCTCTACTCGCTGAACGTGGATATCCTCAAAATCGACAAGACCTTCATCGATACGTTGACCACCAACAGCACCAGCCATCTCATCGTCGAGCACATTATCGAAATGGCCCAAAGCCTGCGCCTGAAAACCATCGCGGAAGGGGTAGAAACCGTGGAGCAGGTGATGTGGTTGAACAAGCGCGGCGTTCAGTATTGCCAGGGCTGGCACTTTGCCAAGGCGATGTCACCGCAGGATTTCATGACCTGGCAACATCAGCCCGTCGCGGCAGCCCTTGCTCATAGCCACTAGTTAAGCTGATGGCGATAGTCGCTGGGGGTGCGATCAAATTCGCGGCGGAAGACGCGGGAGAACGTCTGCTGGGAGACATATCCCAGATCCATGGCGATATCAAAAATGGGCCGCTGGGTGGTGCGTAACGCCTGGGCAGCCAGCAATAATCTGCGTTGACGAATGTATTCGCCCAGCGTCTGGTGCGTGACGGCGCGGAACATTCTCTGTAAGTACCACTTCGAGTAACCCGACTTCTTCGCCACCACATCAATACTCAAAGGTTGATCGATATGGTCATCCATCCATTCAATAAGTGTCTGAATAATTTGTTGATGTGACATAGAGCAGCCTCTCTCTGGATACACCTGTATCGGTTGATTCGTCGTTTTGTCTGCGGGCGAGTATAATTCCTCAAGTTAACTTGAGGTAAAGAGGTTTTATGGAAAAGAAATTACCGCGGATTAAACCGCTGCTGTCGCCGGGCGAGGTGGCAAGGCGTAGCGGTGTGGCGGTCTCTGCACTGCACTTCTATGAAAGCAAAGGGTTAATTAAAAGCATCCGCAACGCCGGCAACCAGCGCCGCTATACCCGTGACGTGCTGCGCTATGTGGCGATCATTAAGATTGCCCAGCGTATTGGCATCCCGCTGGCCACCATTGGCGAGGCGTTTGGCATCCTGCCGGAAGGGCATACCCTGAGCGCAAAGGAGTGGAAGGCCCTCTCTTCCCAGTGGCGCGATGAGCTGGACCGGCGCATTCACACTCTGGTGGCGCTGCGCGATGAGCTGGATGGATGTATTGGTTGCGGATGCCTGTCGCGCAGCGACTGCCCGCTGCGTAACCCTGGCGATAAGCTGGGCGAACAGGGTACCGGCGCGCGGCTGCTGGAAGAGGATTAGCCGGACATATAAAAAACTAAAGCGCCACAACAGGGCGCTTTAGTTATTCCCGGTCTTTGTCTTTCTCTCTATCCCGCTGGTTCACAGGAGGGTTTCCCCCGACATCAACACCCCTCAGTCGAGCATCTGGTGGAGGTTCCGGCTTGTGCTGACACTTTAAGTCTAGGCCGCAGCCTTAGCTTTGCCAGCCTCATCGCGCAAAAACTCGGCAAAATTTTTTCGCCAGGTTGTGCAATTTTCTATAGTTAGTGGATACGCCTGACTGGAGATAACAATGATAACGGTCCACCACCTCAATCAGTCCCGATCGCAGCGCGTGCTCTGGGCGCTGGAAGAGCTCTCGCTGCCTTACCAGATCGTTCGTTATCAGCGGGATAAGACCATGATGGCCCCCGCCACGCTGCGTAAAATCCACCCGCTGGGAAAATCTCCGGTGCTGGAGGACAACGGCCTGATCCTGGCGGAATCGGGCGCTATCCTCGAATATTTGCAGGAAACTTACGATCCCGGGGGACAGATGAAGCCGCAGGAGCGTGAGCTAAAACTGCAATACCGTTTCTGGCTCCATTACGCAGAAGGCTCGTTAATGCCGCTGCTGCTGATGAAGCTGGTCTTCGCCAGCCTCGGTAAACCGCCCGTCCCGTTTGGCCTGCGAACGCTCGGCAAGGTGCTGGGGCAGGGGGTAGAGAAGGCCTATCTTAACCGCCAGCTGGAAACGCATGCCCGCTTTCTGGAGTCCTCGCTGGAGAAGCATCGTTGGTTCGCCGGGGATCATCTCAGCATGGCGGACGTGCAGATGAGCTTTCCGGTCTTCGCCCTGCTGGAACGCGGCGGCATAGATAATCTTCCCCGCCTGCAAAACTGGAAGAAAAATGTCGAAATGCGTCCGGCCTGGCAGCGGGCGATCCAGCAGGGCGGGCCGTTCGAGATCCCTGGCGGGTCCTGAAATTGTTATCAAATTGCGCATTCACGATAACGTTTGCGCATACTCTGTTCACTTCTTCACCGCCTCGCACGCATTTTAGCGAAAAACGTCAAAGTTAAGTTGAAAATGCCCGCATTGAGGACGGATAATCGTTTGCCTTCATTTCGACACCCGTTTTGTCAGCGCAAAGCTAAACGTTTGCTTTTTTTATGACTCCCCTTTTTGTCATAAACGCAGCACAAGGATATGACGTTTAGCGGGTCGTGGAGTGTCCGTCACGCTGACAGACGACAATTATAATTTTCAGGGGATGTTTTCTATGTCTACGCCATCTGCGCGTACCGGCGGTTCACTCGACGCCTTTTTTAAAATTTCTGCCCGCGGCAGCACCGCGCGTCAGGAGATCGTTGCCGGTCTGACGACTTTCCTGGCGATGGTCTACTCGGTGATCGTGGTGCCGGGCATGCTGGGTAAAGCTGGTTTCCCACCGGCGGCGGTCTTTGTCGCCACCTGTCTGGTTGCCGGTGTCGGCTCCATCGTGATGGGCCTGTGGGCTAACCTGCCGCTGGCGATCGGCTGTGCCATCTCGCTGACCGCTTTTACCGCGTTCAGCCTGGTGCTGGGTCAGCAGATCAGCGTGCCGGTTGCGCTGGGCGCCGTGTTCCTGATGGGTGTGCTGTTTACCATTATCTCTGCCACCGGTATCCGTAGCTGGATCCTGCGCAACCTGCCGCAGGGCATTGCCCACGGGACGGGGATTGGTATCGGTCTGTTCCTGCTGCTGATTGCCGCCAACGGCGTGGGTCTGGTTATCAAAAACCCGCTGGACGGTCTGCCGGTTGCGCTGGGTAATTTCGCCAGCTTCCCGGTGATCATGTCGCTGATTGGCCTGGCGGTGATCATTGGTCTGGAAAAACTGAAAGTGCCGGGCGGCATCCTGCTGACCATCATCGGCGTCTCCATTGTCGGCCTGATTTTCGATCCTGCCGTACACTTCTCCGGCGTATTCGCCATGCCATCCCTGAGTGACGAAAACGGCAACTCGTTGATTGGCAGCCTGGATATCGTAGGGGCGCTCAACCCTGTCGTGCTGCCAAGCGTACTGGCGCTGGTGATGACCGCGGTCTTCGATGCCACCGGTACCATCCGCGCGGTAGCCGGTCAGGCGAACCTGCTGGATAAAGATGGCCAGATTATCGACGGCGGCAAAGCGCTGACCACCGACTCCCTGAGCAGCGTCTTCTCGGGTCTGGTCGGGGCGGCACCTGCTGCGGTGTATATCGAATCGGCGGCGGGTACGGCGGCAGGCGGTAAAACCGGTCTGACGGCGATCACCATCGGCGTGCTGTTCCTGCTGATCCTGTTCCTCGCGCCGCTCTCGTATCTGGTGCCGGCTTACGCCACCGCCCCTGCGCTGATGTATGTGGGTCTGCTGATGCTGAGCAACGTGGCGAAGATTGATTTTGCCGATTTCGTCGACGCAATGTCCGGCCTTATCACCGCGGTATTTATCGTGCTGACCTGTAACATTGTTACCGGCATCATGATTGGTTTTGCCTCGCTGGTGATTGGCCGTATCGTCTCAGGCGAATGGCGTAAACTGAACATCGGTACGGTTGTGATTGCCGTCGCGCTGGTGGTCTTCTACGCGGGCGGCTGGGCTATCTAAGCCATATGCGGCGTAAAAAGACGGGTGGCTCAGGCCGCCCGTTTTTATTTTCAGGACACATCTCGTTGTCTTATGCGTTACTCTGGGAAAGGTACATTAAGGCACGATGCCAGTGGCCTAAACGAACAGAATTATCGCAAACAGGGAACGCATGGAAATTTTCTTCACAATACTCATCATGACCCTTGTGGTCTCACTTTCCGGGGTAGTTACCCGCGTACTGCCCTTTCAGCTACCGCTGCCGCTCATGCAGATTGCCATCGGTGCTCTGCTGGCCTGGCCGACGTTCGGATTGCATGTCGAGTTTGATCCGGAACTGTTTCTGGTGCTGTTTATTCCTCCTTTGCTTTTTGCCGACGGCTGGAAAACGCCCACGCGCGAGTTTCTTGAGCACGGGCGCGAGATCCTGGGTCTGGCGCTGGCGCTGGTGGTTATCACCGTCATGGGGATCGGTTTTCTCATCTACTGGGTGGTGCCGGGGATCCCGCTGATACCAGCCTTTGCACTGGCGGCGGTGCTGTCGCCAACGGATGCCGTGGCGCTCTCCGGCATCGTCGGTGAAGGGCGCATGCCGAAAAAAATCATGGGCATCCTGCAGGGTGAGGCGCTAATGAACGACGCCTCCGGTCTGGTGGCCCTGAAGTTTGCCGTTGCCGTGGCGATGGGCACCATGATTTTTACCGTCGGCGGCGCCACCGTAGAGTTCTTGAAAGTGGCGATTGGCGGTATCCTCGCCGGGTTTGTGGTGAGCTGGCTGTATGGCCGTTCGCTGCGCTTCCTCAGCCGCTGGGGCGGTGATGAACCCGCCACGCAGATCGTACTGCTGTTCCTGCTGCCATTCGCCTCTTATCTGATTGCCGAGCACATTGGCGTGTCGGGCATTCTGGCGGCGGTGGCCGCGGGGATGACCATCACCCGTTCCGGCGTGATGCGTACCGCGCCGCTGGCGATGCGCCTGCGTGCCAACAGCACCTGGTCGATGCTGGAGTTTGTCTTTAACGGCATGGTCTTCCTGCTGTTGGGCCTGCAGCTGCCGGGCATTCTTGAGTCTTCGCTGGTGGCGGCAGAGGCTGACCCGAACGTCGACACCTGGATGCTCTTTACCGATATCGTGCTGATTTATTCCGCGCTGATGCTGGTGCGTTTCGGCTGGCTGTGGACGATGAAAAAATTCAGCGTCCGCTTCCTGAAAAATAAACCGATGGAGTTTGGCTCCTGGACGACCCGTGAACTGCTGATTTCCACCTTTGCGGGCGTGCGCGGGGCGATCACCCTGGCCGGTGTGCTCTCCATTCCGCTGCTGTTGCCGACCGGCGATGTCTTCCCGGCCCGCTACGAGCTGGTGTTCCTGGCCGCCGGGGTGATCTTGTTCTCGCTGTTTGTCGGCGTGGTGATGCTGCCCATCCTGCTGCAACATATGGAGGTGGGCGATCACGTCCAGCAGCATAAAGAGGCGCGTATCGCCCGGGCGGCCACCGCGGAAGTGGCGATTGTCACCATCCAGAAGATGGAAGAGCGCCTGGCGGCCGATACCGAAGAGAACCTCGATACGCAGCTGCTGAAAGAGGTGAGCTCGCGGGTCATTGGTAACCTGCGCCGCCGTGCGGATGGCCGAAATGACGTAGAGAGCTCGCTGCAGGAAGAGAACCTGGAGCGTCGCTTCCGCCTGGCCGCGCTGCGCGCCGAACGTGCGGAGCTTTATCATCTGCGCGCCACCCGGGAGATCAGCAACGAGACGCTGCAAAAACTGCTGCACGATCTCGATCTGATGGAAGCCCTGTTGGTTGAGAAGCCGTAATGGTTGATTGCCCGGTGGCGCTGCGCTTACCGGGCCTGGTAAACCGTAGGCCGGGTAAGGCGACGCCGCCACCCGGCGCTATTCTCCCACCCAAAACCCTTCACAACATTTCAACCACGCCTGAGCGCTGTGCGACAGATAGACCCCTTCCCGCCAGATCATCCCCAGCTGCCAGTGCAGATCGCTCTGGAGCGGGATCCAGCGCAGGGTCTTTTTATCCAGCCGTTCGCAGATGGGCTGCGGCAGGATGGCAATTCCCACCCCCGCCTGCACCATGGCGGCCAGAAAGTCCCACTGCCCGCTGCGCACCGCGATACGCGGCTTAACGCCGTGCTGGTTGAACAGCTGCATCAGCTGGCGGCTGAGGGCAAAATCTTCGTTGTAGATCAGCAGCGGATGCTCGGCGAGGAGTTCAGGGTTGATGGCGTCGAGCGACAGCCAGCTGCCGGAGCGCGGCACCAGCACACAGAGCGGATGGCTGAACAGCGGCAGCGCTGTCAGACCGCTATCCTCTTCCACCGGCAGGGCGGTCATGGCCAGATCCAGCTCGCCGTTGATCACCGCCTGCTGGACGGTTAAGCCGCCAAATTCAGAAATTTTTAGCTCCACGCCGGGATAACGCTGGCGAAACAGGCCGATGGGTCCCGCCATCATCATTCCCACCATTGGCGGGATGCCGAGGCGCAGTATGCCCTTGTTCAGGTGGTTGATGTCGCCAAGCTCGGCCTCCAGCTGGCGAAACTCCGCCAGGATCGCCAGCCCGCGCTCAAACACCACGCGGCCTGTGTCGGTCAGCAGCAGCTTGCGCCCGTCGCGGATCAGCAGGGTACAGTTGAGTTCATCTTCGAGGTTTTTCAGCATTTTGCTGATGGTGGGCTGGGTAACAAAGAGCTTCTCCGCGGCGCGGGTAAAACTCTGCTGGCGGACCACTTCGACAAAGTAACGCAGCGTGCGTATGTCCATGACTATTCCTCGAAACTATACCTTTGATGATTTTAATTCATTTCAGTCAATTACGGGCGCTGACTATACTGGCGCTCCGTCTCATTTTGAGGAAATCCCCCATGACCGTGGCGTTAGGTCGCGTTACGCCTGCCGTCGTGCAACGACTCCAGGTACCGGTTCAGGTCCTGCTCTATGCCGCTCTTTTTGTCTTCGCTGAATACCTTGTTCGCTGGCTCCATCTGCCGCTGCCGGCCAATCTGGTCGGCATGGTGCTGATGTTCAGCCTGATCCTCTGTCGCGTTATTCCTCTCAGCTGGGTGCGGGCGGGGTCGCGCTGGCTGCTGGCGGAGATGCTGCTCTTTTTCGTTCCGGCAGTGGTGGCGGTAGTCAATTACGTCCAACTGCTGATGGTGGACGGCTGGCGTATCTTTGCGGTGATCGCCCTGAGCACGCTGATGGTGCTGGGCGCGACCGCGTGGGTGGTGGATAAAGTCTACCGCTTTGAAATCAGCAGGCAGAAACATGACTAACTTTCAGGTCAGCGTCCTCTGCCTGGTGGTGACGCTGATTATCTATTTTGCCAACAAGCGCCTCTACCGCCGCTTCCGTAAACTGCCCCTGATGCCGCTGGTTTTCACCCCGATCCTGCTGGTGATGATGCTGGTGTGGGGGCATATCTCGTGGCAGAACTATATTGGCGAAGCGCACTGGCTGCTGTGGCTGCTGGGTCCGGCGACCATCGCCTTTGCGGTGCCGGTCTACGACAACCTCGCGGTGATAAAACGCCACTGGATGTCGCTCTCCGCCGGGGTGATCACCGCCACGGTGGTGGCCGTCACCAGCTCGGTCTGGCTGGCGCGGTTGTTTACCCTGTCGGACGAGATCCAGCGCAGCCTGGCGGTACGCTCCGTCACCACGCCCTTTGCCCTGGCGGCGGCAAAACCGCTCGGCGGACAGCCGGATCTGGTGGCGCTGTTCGTGGTGGTCACCGGGGTGTTTGGTATGGCGGTAGGGGACATGCTTTTTCTGCGCCTCTCCATTCGCGAAGGGATGGCGAAAGGGGCCGGGTTTGGCGCGGCCTCCCACGGGGCGGGCACCGCGCGCTCCTACGAGCTGGGCCAGCAGGAGGGCGTGGTGGCAAGCCTGGTGATGATGCTCTCCGGCGTGGTGATGGTGCTGGTGGCGCCGCTGGTGGCGTGGGTGATGTTCTGATAAATGCCGGGTGGCGCTGCGCTTACCCGGCCTACCGGTTCTGAATGCGGCGCTAACGGTTCAACCGCCGCACAATCCGCTCCACCTTCTGGCGGAAATCCGCCGCGACCTGAGCGGATGCCTGGCCCTGCTCCAGTTTTTCCCGCGCCGAGGTGAACTGGTCGATCACCTGCAAGTCCTCAATATAGGGCGTGGCGACAACTGTGGTGTGCAGCGACTGCGCCTGGCGTAGCCCGGCAATCACCGGATCCTGCGGGTCAATCACCCCTTTCTCCGTCAGCTGCGCCTCCGCCGCCTTGTTGAGCGGAATGCCGCGCTCCAGCCCAAGAGCCTCCACCGACTGCGGATCGTTAAGCAGGTAATTCACCAGAATCGCCGCCTCTTTCGGATGTTTAGTGGATTTTGCCACCGACAGCATCTGTGCCGTTTTGAAGTAGACCCCGGACTCCTCTGTGCCGGGCTGCATCACGTAATCGCCCAGCACCAGTTTCGCCGGTGGCGTCATGTTGTTGGCAAACATGCGAATGGTGATGTTCCAGGTGAAGAGCCCGCCCCACTCACCGTTAATCCACGGCTTCATCTCATAGAGGTTGCCCTTGCCGTAGGAAGAGAGGGTCTTTGGCGACGGCAGAACGTGGTCGTCGCTCAGACGTTTCACAAAATCGAAGGCCTCGACCCACTGCGCGTCGTTCCAGGCGAAGGTGCCATCACTGTTGAACATCGACTTCTGGTGGGTCTGCATCATGTACGCATTGAGCAGCAAAATGACATCCTGATCGACCATGGCGTAGGGGTAGTAGTTGTTGCCCAGCGTCTGCTGGAACACTTTCCCGGCGGCAAAAAAGTCGTCCCAGGTTTTCGGATACGCCAGCCCGGCTTTCTGCCAGGTGACGTCGTTGTAGTAAAAGACCGGGGCGTTGACCGAAATCGGCAGGCCATTGAGCTTGCCTTTCACCGTGGTCGATTGCAGATCCTGCGCCTGGTACTGGCTTAAATCGAGCTCCGCTTTCAGCTTATTCAGGTCGTAATACCCTTCGCCGTTTTTGGAAAAGAGGATCAGCCAGGGCCAGTTGGTCTGCATTACGTCCGGCTCGGTGCCGCTCGCCATCTGGGTGGTCAGGCGCGAAAGATGCCCGTCCCAGCCGGTATATTCGGGCTTCACCTTAATCTCCGGATGCGCTTTTTCGAAGGCTTCCAGCGCTTTCAGTGTCGCCTGGTGGCGGCTGTTGCCACCCCACCACGACATGCGTAGTTCAACGGGCGATTGTGCCCAGACAGAGGTACAGGAAAATAACAGCGATGCGATAACACCTGAAACGAGTTTTTTCATTATTGTCTCCGGAACAGAGGCATAAATATTGTTATTAAACAGGTGAGTAACTGCACAATACTACCGGCGGTTCCGGCGCGGCAGCGGGCCGCGCCGGCGTGAGACGCTTAGCGTTTCGTCAGACGGGATACCAGCTCAAACTCCTTAAAGTTGACCGGACGCTGCTGCTGCATGGAGATATTGCCCGCAATGCCGGTGAGGATAGACATGGCCCCGGCACGGTGGTCGGCTGCGCGCTGCAGCGGATCGTGGCGTGGCGCGCCGAACAGGTCGGCCAGCATCGCGTTGTCGCCGCCGCCGTGCCCCCCTTCACCGAGGCTGAATTCCGCTTTCCAGGGTTCGGCAAACATCGGGAAGACGGTGAGGTCGCACTGCTCCAGGCTGCCCTCATTTTCCCGCTCTCCCCCGGCGTTGACGTAGGACTTCTCGACAATCTTCATCTCCAGACGCCCTTCGGTGCCGTTAAAGACCACATTCAGCCCTTCCCACGGCAGGTAGGCATTGAGGGAGTAGGTGAGCTGAACCTGGTTCTGGTATTTCACCAGCACCGACATCGTATCTTCGATGGTGATCCCGTCGCTGAAGACGCTCTGGTCGCGGAAGTAGCGATCTTCGTGTTCGGCGTCCAGATAGAGCGCCTTAAGTTGCGCATTCTCTTCCATATGCAGCGCAAACGGGTCGTCTTTCGCGTCGGCAAAGCCGTGGGCGCGCGGGTAGAACCGGGTCACGCCGCGCTTCTCCGCATTCTCCCTGCCGTAGAACTGCAGGCTGCCTTCGGCGTAAACCCGTTCCGGGTAGCTGCCCAGCCAGAAGTTCATCAGATCGAAGTGGTGGGTGGATTTATGCACCAGCAGGCCGCCGCTGTTGCGCTTTTCCCGATGCCAGCGGCGGAAGTAGTCCGCGCCGTGTTCGGTGTTAAGCAGCCACTCGAAATGGACCGAGGTGACCTTGCCGATCGTCCCCTGCATCAGCAGTTCGCGCACTTTACTGTGGTGCGGCGCGTAGCGGTAGTTGAAGGCCACGCGCACGCTACGGCCCGTCTCTTCAATGGCATCGAGTATGCGCAGGGCGCGCTGTTCGTCGATGGTCATCGGCTTTTCGGTGATCACATCGCAGCCGGCGTGCAGGGCGCGAACGATGTAGTCGTCATGGGTGCGGTCCATGGTGGTGACAATGACGACATCGGGCTGCGTCTCGCGGATCATCTCTTCAAACTGCGCCGCCTGCCAGGTGGAAACCGGATCCGCCCCTTCGTTTTTTAATAACTGATTGGCGTACTGCATGCGCGTCTTGTTAGTATCACAGAACGCGACCAGTCTGGCATTTTCCCGCCA
This sequence comes from Leclercia sp. UBA5076, assembly GCF_002416465.1. Classification (NCBI taxonomy): domain Bacteria; kingdom Pseudomonadati; phylum Pseudomonadota; class Gammaproteobacteria; order Enterobacterales; family Enterobacteriaceae; genus Leclercia; species Leclercia sp. UBA5076. The sequence continues at coordinate 176,580 of NZ_DIAO01000011.1, read as the reverse complement.
GGCGCCACCGATGGCGGAAATATATAAACCCGCGCGACCGCCAGTCCCGACCAGAGCATATTTTTTCATGGCATCCTCGATTAAATAACAGAATTAATATCAGCAGGTGACGCAATGAAACGTATTCCCCATCAACTGATGGAGCTGAACAGCACGTTTATCTGGCACTGGCCCTGGTTTATTCAGGGGGTAAAAAGCGCGAAACAGCACGGTTTCACTGGCATCATCCTGCACCAACAGGAACTGCTTTCAATACTTGCGACGCCCTCGCCGTTAAGCCAGAAACTCAACGTCGAGAACCTTATTCATCAGCAAAATTACGCCCTGCACTATTTAAAACGCGTCGACCGTTACCTGGCGGAAAATAATTTATCGTTCTGGCTTCAGGGTGAGGCCGCGCCCAATGACGACATTATTAAGCGTAAATTTCCGGAACTGACGTTCGACGAAAAGCACGCGCCCGATTTCTGGCACCCTTTTTATGCCGCGATACTGCATCCGCTTTTACAGGCGCTGCCCCATCTCGGCGGGCTTATTCTCAGCCTGACGACGCCAGACTTTCAGACCAGCCGCTGGCAGCAAAGCCTGCATGATGTCTGGAGCCTGCTGCGCGCCCAGGGAAAAAAGCTCATCCTGCGCGACTTCATTGACAACAGCTGGCCGCGACAGCAGCTCTCCGGCATTCTGGCGACGCTCCCGGACGACGTGCGCGCCTCGGTAAAAGCCACCGAGCTGGATTACCACCCCGGTTTTGCCAACCATCCCAACATCGCCACCCTGCCGGGTCATAAAAAGTGGATCGAGTACGATCTCTTCGGTATCGGCTACGGCTGGAGCGCACTGCCGTGCTATCTGGCCGATGAGATTGGTGGCCGCTTAAGCTGGGCGCTCAGCGCCACAGAAAACGAAATCGAAGCGATTACCTCCCGCGTGAGCTGGCAGTGGTTACCCGACAGCCGGGTGATGGACTCCGTCAACGCCATCAACCTGTTTGGCCTCTCTGCCGCCAACCATGCCGCCGATGCCGCGCTGCCCGCTACCTTCGAGCGCTGGGCGGAACACCATCAGTTCGGCTTTCGCGCTTTGGCGGACAAACATCAGCTTTCGGCCATCCTCCACGCCAGCTACGACTGGCTGTGCAAAACGCCAAACTTCCTCGGACGGCGGTTGCACTACCAGAGCCAGATCCCGGAGAGCATCGCCCAGGCGCAGCAATTGCTCCATACGGACACCCGTAGCGCTAACTGGCTGCACGCCTGGCAGCCGCTGATGCCCGCCGACGATCCCGCCCTTGGCAAAGAGCAGCGTGAGCGGGTAGCGCTGGAAAAAGAGGCCGCCTGCTTCCTGGCGTCACGTACGCTGCACAACCTGCGTGAACTGATGCCGCGTATGACCTGCCCGGACGACACCCTGGCGATCCTGCTGGCCGCCTGGCGCAGCGCGGAGATCTACAGCCAGATGTTCTCTCACGTCGCCGCCGCCGTGACCGACGTCGTGTGGCTGGATCACTACGGTCCGCAAAGTCTGCCTGCCGACATCCTGAAGCAGCATCAGCAGCGGCTGCTGCACTTCAGCGACACCCTGGATCGCTGGCTGACAGATCCGCCCGCCAGCAGCCCGCTCTTCCTGCCGCTGTTGCTGAGCCCGGCGCGGCTGGAGCGCTTTGCCAGAAGCCTCGGCGAGTCGCTGTAACTAAAGAATAAAAACTGCGGTCGGGGTTGTCTGTATACCGCGGGTAGGGAAAGCGGGGGATCGGCGTGGAATAGGGAAAAGTGTGATGGACGTTGCGGATTGCAGATAAAGCCTGTGATCCGCATCGGCTTTTTCTGTTCTGGCGACGTGATAAACGTCACCAGAAGGGGAAAAAAATGTGATCCCCGACCAGTGGCCGGGGAGGGGGTTTTAGTGCGCGCGGCCCTGTTCGACACCCAGGCCGGTTTGGGAGCGGATAAACTGGGCGCGGAACTTCTCGCGCTCCAGGTTGCCTTCCGGCGAGTTATCAGTTGCCGAGAAGACCCAGATGCCGATAAAGGCCACGGCGATGGAGAAGAGCGCCGGGTACTCATACGGGAAGATGGCGCTTTCGTGGCCGAGGATCTGCACCCAGATGGTCGGACCGAGGATCATCAGGATCACCGCCGTCAGCAGGCCGAGCCAGCCGCCAATCATCGCTCCGCGGGTGGTCAGCTTCGACCAGTACATAGAGAGCAGAATGATCGGGAAGTTGCAGCTTGCCGCAATGGAGAAGGCCAGCCCCACCATAAAGGCGATGTTCTGATTTTCGAACAGGATCCCCAACAGAATGGCGACGACCCCCAGGACCAGAACGGTGATTTTGGAGACCTTCAGTTCGTCGCGTTCAGAGGCGCCTTTACGCCAGACGTTGGCATAGAGGTCGTGGGAGACCGCAGAAGCACCCGCCAGGGTCAGGCCAGCCACCACCGCCAGAATTGTGGCGAAGGCCACGGCGGAGATAAAGCCGAGGAACAGGTTGCCGCCCACCGCGTCAGCCAGATGGACTGCCGCCATGTTGTTGCCGCCAATCAGCGCGCCCGCCGCATCCTTGAAGGCCGGGTTTGCACCCACCAGCATGATGGCGCCGAAGCCGATGATAAAGGTCAGGATGTAGAAGTAACCCATAAAGCCGGTGGCGTAGAAGACGCTTTTCCGCGCTTCGCGCGCATCTGACACCGTGAAGAAACGCATCAGAATGTGCGGCAGGCCCGCGGTACCAAACATCAGGCCCAGCCCTAACGACAGCGCCGAGATCGGATCTTTCACCAGCCCGCCGGGGCTCATGATCGCTTCCCCTTTCGGGTGTACCGCCATCGCTTCGGTAAAGAGGTTATTAAAGCTGAAGCCGACATGCTTCATCACCATAAAGGCCATAAAGCTGGCGCCGAACAGCAGCAGTACCGCTTTGATGATCTGCACCCAGGTGGTGGCGAGCATGCCGCCAAACAGGACATACATCACCATCAGCACCCCCACCAGCACCACCGCGACATGGTAGTTCAGGCCGAACAGCAGCTGGATCAGCTTGCCGGCCCCCACCATCTGGGCAATCAGGTAGAGGGCTACCACCACCAGCGAGCCGCAGGCGGAAAGGGTACGAATCGGCCCCTGTTTCAGGCGATAGGATGCCACGTCGGCAAAGGTATAACGCCCCAGGTTACGCAGGCGTTCGGCGATCAGGAACAGGATGATCGGCCAGCCGACGAGGAAGCCCAGAGAGTAGATCAGCCCGTCGTAGCCGGAGGTATAGACCAGCGCGGAGATGCCGAGGAAAGAGGCCGCCGACATAAAGTCACCGGCGATGGCCAGCCCGTTCTGGAAACCGGTAATGTTGCCGCCCGCGGTGTAGTAATCGTTACGGGAACGCACGCGTTTCGACGCCCAGTAGGTGATGTACAGCGTCAGCACCACGAAGATCAGGAACATCACAATCGCCTGCCAGTTGGTCGGCTGGCGTTCAACCGCGCCGCCAATGGCATCGGCGGCATTTGCCGCGAGGGGGAGGGCGGCGGCAAGCGCCGTCAGGACTCTCTTCATGATGCTTTCACCTCGCGCAGTACCGCTTTGTTCAGACGGTCGAACTCACCGTTAGCGCGCCAGACGTAGACGCCGGTCAGCACAAACGAAACGACGATCACACCGATACCGATAGGGATGCCGCGCGTGACGTTGGTGCCCGCATGCAGCGGCGTGCCCAGCCAGTGCGGCGCAAAAGCGATCAGCAGGATAAAGCCCACGTAGATGATCAGCATGATAATAGAGAGAATGAAGGCAAACCGTTGCCGTTTATCCACCAGCTCCCTGTAGTGCGCACTGTTCTCTATCTGCTGACAAATATTGTCATTCATCACAGAATCTCCAGAGGTATCCCCCTTCGGTTTTCACGCAGCCTGAGCAGTCACGTGCCTGCAACGCGAAATCCTTTGGGGTGGTTTTTATATTCCCCTCTCCCTTTAAGGGAGAGGGCTAAGGTGAGGGTATTACGATGGCATTGCGATGGCCTGCTTCTCTTCGAGCAGTTTGTCCACCACGCCAGGATCGGCGAGCGTAGAGGTGTCGCCTAAATTGCTGGTATCCCCCGCCGCAATCTTGCGCAGAATACGGCGCATGATTTTGCCGGAGCGGGTTTTCGGCAGCGAGTCGGTCCAGTGCAGCACGTCCGGGGTGGCAAGCGGGCCAATCTCTTTCCGCACCCAGTTACGCACTTCGGTATAGAGCTCGGGTGACGGCTCTTCGCCATGGTTTAAGGTGACGTAGGCATAGATCGCCTGGCCTTTGATGTTGTGTGGAATACCGACCACCGCCGCTTCGGCGATTTTCGGATGCGACACGAGGGCTGATTCGATCTCGGCGGTCCCCAGACGGTGGCCGGAGACGTTCAGCACGTCGTCCACGCGGCCGGTGATCCAGTAGTAGCCATCTTCATCACGACGCGCGCCGTCGCCGCTGAAGTACATATTTTTGAAGGTGGAGAAGTAGGTCTGCTCAAAGCGATCGTGATCGCCAAACAGGGTGCGCGCCTGACCCGGCCAGGAGTCGGTGATGACCAGGTTGCCTTCGGTGGCCCCTTCCAGCGGCGTGCCTTCGTTATCCACCAGCGCAGGCTGAACGCCAAAGAACGGACGGGTCGCGGAACCGGCTTTCAGCTGAGTGGCGCCCGGCAGCGGGGTGATCATGAACCCGCCGGTTTCGGTCTGCCACCAGGTATCGACCACCGGACATTTCTCGTTGCCGATCTTCTTCCAGTACCACTCCCAGGCTTCCGGGTTGATGGGCTCACCCACGGAACCGAGGATACGCAGGGAGGAGCGGTCGGTGCCTTCAATCGCCTTATCGCCTTCCGCCATCAGGGCGCGGATTGCGGTCGGGGCGGTGTAGAGAATATTGACCTGGTGTTTGTCCACCACCTGGCTCATGCGCGCCGGCGTCGGCCAGTTTGGCACCCCTTCAAACATCAGGGTGGTGGCGCCGCAGGCCAGCGGACCATACAGCAGGTAGCTGTGGCCGGTGACCCAGCCCACATCGGCGGTGCACCAGTAGATATCGCCCTGATGATAATCAAAGACATACTTAAAGGTGGTGGCCGCATAGACCAGATAGCCGCCGGTGGTGTGCAGGACGCCCTTCGGCTTGCCGGTGGAGCCGGAGGTATAGAGGATAAACAGCGGATCTTCCGCATTCATCGCTTCCGGCTGGTGCTGGTCGCTGGCCTGTTCAATCAGGTCGCTCCACCAGAGGTCGCGCCCCTCATGCCATTCAATGGCGTTGCCGGTGCGCTTGAGCACAATCACACTGTTGACGCTGTTTACATTGGGGTTTTTCAGCGCGTCATCGACGTTCTTTTTCAGCGGAACGGCACGGCCAGCACGCACGCCTTCGTCGGCGGTGATCACCAGTTTGGAGCTGGAGTCGATAATGCGCCCGGCCACCGCTTCCGGCGAGAAGCCGCCAAAGATCACGGAGTGCACGGCGCCGATGCGGGCGCAGGCCAGCATCGCCACGGCCGCTTCCGGCACCATCGGCATATAGATGGCAACCACGTCGCCTTTCTTGATGCCCTGCGCCAGCAGCACGTTAGCAAAGCGGCAGACATCGCGGTGCAGTTCACGGTAGGTGATATTTTTGCTCTGGGTGGCGTCGTCGCCCTCCCAGATGATCGCCGTCTGGTCACCGCGCTCGGCGAGATGGCGATCCAGACAGTTGGCGGCCAGGTTCAGCGTACCGTCTTCATACCATTTAATAGAGACGTTACCTGGGGCAAAAGAGGTGTTCTTGACCGTCTGATAGGGCGTGATCCAGTCAAGGATTTTGCCCTGCTCGCCCCAGAAGGCGTCAGGGTTGGTGATGGAGTGTTGATACTTCTCCTGGTACTGCTCAGGGTTAATCAGGCAGCGGTCCGCAATATTTGCGGGAATGTCGTGTTTATGGACTTGGCTCATGGTTTTTGTTCTCCTTGTAGGATGTTAATAATATGTCGCAAAAACGTTAATTGTAGGGGCTTTGGCAGCTTTGTTTACTATTTGGGCGACAGATCACGCAAATGTTAAAGAGAACAAAAAACGCGCAAATGACACTTTGAAGGAAAATAATTGCTCTTGTAGATTATTTGCTTTTATGGATAAAAAAGCGTTTTCATTACAAAAGGTTATTTATCATCACCAATATAAATTAGCGTAATGACCTTTTTTGTCAGTCAAATGCCTCGTTCTTAAAGGCTTGCGCAGCATGCCGTGCAAATGGTACTGATACCGCGCGTTAAAAAACCCCATAAATGAACGCAACACAATTCATACCCTTTCAGTATGTGTCGTCCCCTTCGTTTTACGAGTACGAACACTTCGTTGAGGAAGTCTCTTGTTATGAAAAATTTGAAAGTCAGCCTGGCCTGGCAAATTTTGCTGGCCCTTGTGCTGGGTATCTTGCTGGGTAGTTATCTGCATTATCACAGTGACAGCCGCGAATGGCTGATCGCCAACTTACTGTCACCGGCCGGCGATATCTTTATTCATCTGATCAAGATGATTGTGGTGCCGATTGTCATCTCGACGCTGGTGGTGGGGATTGCCGGGGTGGGTGACGCGAAGCAACTGGGCCGCATCGGCGCGAAAACTATCCTTTATTTCGAAGTGATCACTACGGTGGCCATTGTTCTCGGCATCACGCTGGCGAATCTGTTCCAGCCGGGGGCGGGCATTGATATGTCGCAGCTGGCGACGGTGGATATTTCGAAATACCAGAGCACAACCGCCGATGTGCAGAGCCACTCTCATGGCCTGATGGGGACGATCCTGTCGCTGGTGCCAACGAATATCGTGGCGTCGATGGCGAAGGGCGAAATGCTGCCGATTATCTTCTTCTCGGTGCTGTTTGGTCTGGGGCTGGCGTCGCTGCCCTCCGCCCACCGCGAGCCGCTGGTGACCGTGTTCCGCTCCATCTCTGAAACCATGTTTAAAGTGACCCACATGGTGATGCGCTATGCGCCGGTAGGGGTGTTTGCGCTGATCTCGGTGACGGTGGCGAACTTCGGTTTTGCCTCCCTGTGGCCGCTGGCGAAGCTGGTGCTGCTGGTGCATTTCGCCATCATCTTCTTCGCGCTGGTGGTGCTGGGCTTAGTGGCGCGCATGTGCGGGCTGAGCATCTGGATCCTGATCCGCATCCTGAAGGACGAGCTAATTCTGGCGTACTCCACCGCCAGCTCTGAAAGCGTGCTGCCGCGCATCATCCAGAAGATGGAGGCTTACGGCGCGCCGGCGTCGATCACCAGCTTCGTGGTGCCGACCGGCTACTCCTTTAACCTTGATGGCTCCACGCTGTACCAGAGTATCGCCGCGATCTTTATTGCCCAGCTGTACGGCATTGACCTCTCCCTGTGGCAGGAGATCGTTCTGGTGCTGACGCTGATGGTGACCTCGAAAGGCATTGCCGGCGTGCCGGGCGTGTCGTTTGTGGTGCTGCTTGCGACCCTGGGCAGTGTGGGTATTCCGCTGGAAGGACTGGCGTTTATCGCCGGTGTTGACCGTATCCTCGACATGGCGCGTACCGCGCTGAACGTGGTGGGTAACGCGCTGGCGGTGCTGGTGATTGCCAAGTGGGAACATAAGTTCGACCGTAAAAAAGCGCTGGCCTATGAGCGCGAGGTGCTGGGGCGGTTTGATAAGACGGCTGACCAGTAAAGTGAAAAGCCGGGTGACGCTTCGCTTACCCGGCCTACATGACCTTAGGCCCGGCAAACATAGTGCCGCCGGGCATTTACTCCCCGCTTAACGCATCAAACTCCTCACATCCGGTATCAAACCCTTCGCTACAGCTCAGATTCAACCAGTAGAGCGCCTTCTGTTTATTGGGGGTGATAAATCCCTCCTCGCCCTGCTTAAAGATCTGGCCCGCCCAGTACTCCGCATAGCCTGTGCGTGACAGCGTGGAGCTTTGCTTAAACCACCGCGCGGCCTGCACATCATCCTGCGCCACTTCCACGCCGTTGGCGTAGATCAGCCCCAGCAACTGCTGGGCATCAACGGCGGCGTCGTCTTCGGTATTCTCAGCGACCTTGTGCAGTAAGCTCAGCGCCTGCGGATAGTCGGTCTTCCCGGCCCGGGTGTTTACCAGCAAACGCGCCAGCATCACCGCGCCCGGCGAGCTGCCCGCCACCGTGGCCTGCTGCGCCAGCCCTTTGGCCTGAGCGAAATCGCCGTGCTTTAACTTGATTTGGGACAGCAGGGCCATGGCATCGATATCGCCGTTTTTCGCTGCTTTTTCGGCCCAGGTTTCGGCCTGCTTATCATCACCCGAGCTGTAATATGTTTCGGCAAGGTAATACTGGGCACGGCTGTCGCCCGCCTCAGCCTGCTTCCGGTACTGGCCGCCAACCTCCTCGGCGCTCGCCAGAGAAGTAAAAAGGATCAACAACAGATAAAGAGGTTTCATGCGTTATTTTCGTAGGAGTAGATACCGGGCAGTATAAGCGCGTGATGTGAAGAAAAAAATGGGTGCATTAAGACCTCAACCTCCCACAAGCCGGGCGGGTCTCCCCGCCCGCTGAAGTTAGCCTGCTGCGCAGGCTAATTTAGCCGCCACTTCGTGTTGTTCACTCTTTATTGTGAGTTCGCATAACTTACCGCGATTAATAAAGGCGAATATCACGATAGTCAGACAAATAATAACTATTATGCCTGCGACATATTTTAATGGCGTCATGCCCTTTACTCCTTGCTAACAAAAGAAGAAGGGGCTATCCTCAACTTGTTGGGTAGTTGAGGGATAGCCCCGGTTAATGGAAACATTTCCGGGGTTTTTCACTTTCTGTCCCTCAATACGGCTTAAGACAGAAAGCCTTAAGCACCCGCCGATAATCTTATCCCTCTGAAGTAAAAAGAAAAGATGTAATTTTTTTTGTGCGAAATTACATTTCTATGGAATACTGCTCGCAAAATAATATTCGGTTTTTAAATTTATATTTCATAAATAAAAGAGGGGTGAATAATTCATCCCTCTTTATTCGCTGTTCCGTTAATTACAGGTTATCCCATCGCGGTTTCCCGTAAACGCTTTTTCAACGCATTATATTCATCGATAACATAGCGCTCGGCGGCAACCTGATCCGCTATCGGCTCGAGGCGCACGGCACAATATTTATATTCCGGCGTTTTGGTTATCGGGCTCAGGTTTTCCGTTACCAGCTCGTTGCAGGCACCAATCCACCACTGGTAGGTCATGTATACCGCACCTTTGTTTGGCCGATCGCTCACCTGGGCCCGGGTGATGACCCGGCCTTTACGTGAGGTGATCCACACCAGGGCGTCATCCTCAATGCCCAGCTGTTTGGCATCCCCGGTGTTGATTTGTACATAGCCGGGCTCATCCGCCAGCGCCGACAGCGCCGCACAGTTGCCGGTCATGGAGCGGCAGGAGTAGTGACCCACTTCGCGCACGGTGGAGAGCACCATCGGATACTCTGGCGACAGCGTATCCATCGGCGCCATCCAGTCGCAGGTGAAGAACTGCGCCAGCCCGTTCGGGGTATCGAATTTCTCGGCGAACAGGTACGAGGTGCCCCGATCTTCCGGCGACTCGTCCCGGCAGGGCCACTGGATATAGCCCAGCTCGCCCATCTTCTCGTAGGTTGCCCCCTTAAAGGCCGGGCAGAGCTGGCGCAGCTCGTCCCAGATTTGCTGGGTGTTGTCGTAGTGCATCGGATAACCCATCCGGGTGGCAATCTCGCTGATAATCTGCCAGTCGGTTTTCAGGTCCCACTTTGGCTCCACGGCTTTGAAGAAGCGCTGGAAGCCGCGATCGGCTGCGGTGTAGACCCCTTCATGCTCGCCCCAGGAGGTGGAGGGGAGGATCACGTCCGCCGCCGCCGCGGTTTTGGTCATAAAGATATCCTGGACAATCACCAGCTCCAGATCGTCAAAAGCTTTGCGCACCGCCGAGAGCTCAGCATCGGTTTGCAGCGGGTCTTCGCCCATGATGTACGCCGCCCGCACCTCGCCGTGGGCCGCGCGGTGCGGCAGCTCGCTGATACGGTAGCCGGGGTTCGCCGGCAGGCTCTCCACGCCCCAGGCTTTGGCAAATTTCTCGCGGTTTTCCGGAAACTTAACGTACTGGTAGCCCGGATAGGTATCCGGCAGTGCCCCCATGTCGCATGCCCCCTGCACGTTATTCTGGCCACGCACCGGGTTGACCCCCACATGGGCTTTGCCGAGATTGCCGGTCAGCATGGCAAGGCTGGTGAGCGCACGCACGGTTTCCACCCCCTGCCAGAACTGGGTCACCCCCATGCCCCACAGCAGGGTAGCGGTGTTGGCCCCGGCATACAGACGTGCCGCCTGACGGATCTCCCCCGCACTTACGCCGGTAATGCTCTCCACCGACTCCGGCGTATAGCGTTCAACGATCTCACGGTACTCATCAAAGCCCTCCGTGCGGCTGGCAACGAAGGCCCGATCGTAGAGCTGCTCGGCAATAATCACGTGGCCGATGGCGTTGAGCAGGGCGATGTTCGAGCCGTTTCGCAATGCGATATGCATATCGGCAATGCGGGCGGTTTCGATGCGCCGCGGATCGCAGACGATGATTTTTGCCCCGTTCTGTTTCGCGCGCAGAATATGGTTGGCGACAATCGGGTGCGAATCCGCCGGGTTATAGCCAAAAATAAAGACTAACGCAGTGTTATCAATCTCGTTGATGGCATTGCTCATGGCGCCATTGCCGACCGACTGGTGCAGACCTGCAACCGAGGGGCCGTGTCAGACGCGGGCGCAGCAGTCGACGTTATTGGTGCCGATAACGGCGCGCGCAAACTTCTGCATCAGATAGTTGGTTTCATTCCCGGTGCCGCGTGACGAGCCGGTGGTCTGGATCGCATCCGGGCCGTGCTTTTTCTTGATGGCGGTGAGGCGACTGGCCACATAATCCAGCGCCGCTTCCCACGAAACAGGCGTCAGCTTGCCGCCGCGCGTTCTGCGGATCATCGGGCTTTTCAGCCGCGGGGTGAGGATTTGGGTATCGTTAATAAAATCCCAGCCGAAGTAACCCTTCAGGCACAGCGTGCCCTGGTTGGTTTTGCCGTTGGCCGCCTCCGCCCGGACGATTGTGCCGTTATCGACCACCAGGTTGATCTTGCAACCTGATGCGCAATAGGGGCAAACCGTGATGACGTTTTTCATCGATCTCGCTCCAGTTTCATATGATGCTGATATGTCGGTTGAGTATGCCGCCTCTAAGCCGCATTCTTGTTGTGGTTTTCCCCTGACTTTACGGGTGAATCCTGGGCAATACCCTGACGAAAAACAGGCCTGCGGCAAAAATTGCGGCGGCGGAAGTGACGGGGGATGTGACGGCGGTTGAAGATTCGTGATGGAAAAAGCGTTTGGGCTGGAGCCTTGCACAGAATGGGCCAGACTGATCTTTATCTTCTCTATGGGGTCCCGTAATGAAACCAGCAATTCTGGTGGTCGATGACGACACCGCGGTCTGCGAACTGTTGCAGGACGTTCTCAACGAGCACGTCTTTACCGTCCATGTCTGCCACAACGGGCAGGATGCGCTGCGTCTGGCCAGCCAGATGCCGGATATTGCACTGGTTTTGCTCGATATGATGCTGCCGGATATCAACGGCCTGCAGGTGTTACAGCAGCTGCAAAAACAGCGTCCTGAGCTGCCGGTCATTATGCTCACGGGTCTTGGTAGCGAGTCGGATGTGGTGGTGGGGCTGGAGATGGGGGCGGACGATTATATCGGCAAACCCTTTAACCCCCGGGTGGTGGTGGCGCGCGTTAAAGCTGTGCTCCGCCGCACCGGCGCGCTGGCGGCAGAGCCTGCGGCGGTCCCGCGGGCGGGCGGGATCGGCTTTAACGGCTGGACGCTGGATACCGCCCGCTGTGAGCTGATTGACGCCGCGCGCAACGTGGTCTCCCTGACCCAGGGCGAATACGGTCTGCTGCTGGCGCTTACCCAGAATGCCCGGCGGGTGTTGAGCCGGGAACAGCTGCTGGAGCTGACCCACAGCGAAAGCGCGGAGGTGTTTGACCGCACCATCGACGTGCTAATCATGCGCCTGCGACGGAAAATCGAAATCAATCCCCATCAGCCGCTGCTGATTAAAACCATCCGCGGGCTGGGCTATGTCTTTGCCGCCGACGTGCAGCATGGCGACAGGGCGGCCTAGACCAGGGGGTTCTCCTCAATAAACAGCTGTAGCTCCTGCAACGTTTTTGCCCCGTCGATGGCGTTGGCGGCCAGCAGGCTGGCCCGGGCGCAGGCGTGCGCCATCTGAATACTCTCCGTCAGCGACAGCGATTCGTGGCAGCCATACAAAAATCCGGCGCAGAAGGCATCGCCAGCCCCGACGCTGCCGACAATCTCCTCCTGCGTAAGCCGCCACGAGGGGAGCCAGCTTCCCGCCTGGCCCGGCTCCTGACCCCACGCCCCCTCCGGGCAGTGGATCACTACCCGTGACGTCACCCCCGCCGCCAGCAGATCTGCCGCCGCCGCGGCAATATTAACGATCACCGGCGTATCCTGGTCATCGCGCATCGGCAGGCCGCTGAACTCGCCCGCCTCCAGCTCGTTGATCACCAGATAGTCGAGATGGCGCAGGGCAGGGAGCACCAGCGGCTGATAGCGCGGATCGCCCTTACGCGACACCAGATCGAGGGACGTTTTAAACCCCAGATCGCGCATCTGCGCCAGCAGCCGCGCGCTGCGGGTGCCATATTCTTCGTCCGGCATATCCAGGCTGTCGAGCAGCAGCAGATAGCCCAGATGGAAGATCTTCATGCTGTAATCGAGCCGGTCAAAGGCGGGCAGATCCAGCAGGCGGTTCGCCCCCGGTGAGTGGAAAAAGGTGCGCTGGCCGCTGGGGTCGATCATTACCTGCGACATGGAGGTTGGGGCAAAGGTGGTGCGCTGTACCCGCTGGCGGTTGACGTGATACTGGTCGAGCATGGCGAGAATGTAATCCCCGTCGTTATCCTCCCCCACCAGCCCGACCGCCTGTAGCGGGATCCCGGTATGCATTTTTGCCACGGTTAACAGCACGTTGAGCGGTGCGCCGCCGGTGGCGCGCTCGCTGTGGGTGATCTCCGCCAGCCAGCCGCGCTCCGGCCACTGCACAATCTGGTGGACATGGTCCACCAGCATATTACCCGCCGCGATAATGCCCCGGCGTTCCATTATGCTTGCCCCGCGCTGCCGAAGATGCGCATCTGCGCGGCGACGGTGTCGGTAATCGCCTCTTCGATGCCCAGCAGCAGCTCAGCAAACTCGTCATACAGCGGCTGCCGGTTGGCCATGCGCTGCTCCACGGCCCCCAGCGCCGCCTGGGACATGCCGGTATAGAAGTTAATTTTGTGGATCCCAAGCTCAATGGCCCGGCGAAAATCGGCGTCACCGATCCCGGAGCCGCCGTGCAGCACCAGCGGCAGGCCGGTTTGCTGGCGGATAGCGTCAAGGCGCGTAAAATCGAGCTTCGGCTCCCCCTTGTACTTGCCGTGGGCATTGCCGATGGCTACCGCCAGGGCATCAATGCCGGTCTGATCGACAAATTCCCGCGCAAGGGCCGGATCGGTGAAAAAGGCTTCGTCGGCGTGACCGTACAGGGCGCCGCCCTCATCGCCCCCCACCGCGCCCAGCTCCGCCTCCACCGACACGCCCACCGCGTGGCACATCTTCACCACTTCCCGCGTCTGGCGGATGTTCTCCTCGTAGCTCAGCGTGGAACCATCGAACATCACCGAGCTGAACCCCAGACGCAGCGCCCGCACCACCGCCTCGAAATGCAGACCGTGATCGAGGTTCAGCACCACCGGGATGTCATGCCGGGCGGCTTCGAACTTCACCGCCTCCACCAGGGAATCGAGCGACACGTACTTAAAGTGCACTTCGGCAATGTTGATGATAAAGGGCGAGCTCTCCTGGCGGGCCGCGGCAAAGAGCGCCCGCAGGAAGTGAGAGTCGAGGACGTTAAACGCCCCCAGCGCGTAACGCTGTTCCCGGGCGTGCGCCAGCCCGTCGGCGAGAGAGATAAGCGGCATGTTCACTCCTTACAGACGAAACAGGCTGTACTCGTTACACAGCACCAGCACGGCCGGTTCGTCTTCATCAATGTTGTTATAGCGGGCGGTGGGGTGCAGGAAGTGGTTGTCGGTGTCGTCATCATTCACCGAGGAGACCTCGCCCACCAGCACATCCCCAAAACCCGCCTCACTCCAGAAGCTGTGGTACAAACCGGGCGGCAGACAGATGCTCTCTCCCGGCGCGAGACGGATATGGCTGCCTGCCGCGTGGGTCTGCTGGCACCCGTCGATGGAGACCGTAATATCGCCATCCTCTTTCTGCTCATTTTCATCGGCGTTCCACAGCTCCAGAATCAGATTGCCGCCGCCGCGGTTAATGATGTCCTCGCGTTTGCGCCAGTGGAAATGCAGCGGCGTGACCTGCCCGTCGCGCACGTGCATGATCTTTTCCGCATAGCATCTGGCCCACGGCTTGCCGCCGGGCGAGCCGTTGCGCAGGGTAAAAAGGGTCAGCCCCTGGGCGGCGAAGTTATCGCCGCCGAAGGCGGTCACGTCCCAGCCGAGGCGAAGATCGAACACCTCGCGCCAGGCCTGTGCGTCGAGCTGCTGCCAGCGGGCAGGGGGAAAGCTGGCAAAGGGGGGCAAATGCACATCGTGCATGGAGAAAAACTGCCGCGTGTGGCCGAGGATTTCGTTAATTTCGGAGCGTTTCATGGTAACTCCTTACGTGATATGCAGAGCCCCTGATAAAGAGGCTCTGCACCGATCTCACTTAACCGTCCAGCCCTTATAGGTGCCGACGTTGTTCTTATCGATCATCGTCACCGGGATCAGCACCGGCTCTTTCGGCGCCGGTTTACCCTGCAGAATGCCATAGCCAATCTCCACCGCTTTCGCCGCCATCACCTGCGGGTCCTGCGCCGGGGTGGCGATAAAGAGGGAGTTTTCGCGCTTCAGCGCCTCTTCCGCATCCGGGGAACCATCCACGCCAACGATAAAGAACTCGTTACGTTGCGCCTGTTTCGCCGCCAGATCGGCCCCGATCGCCGTCGGATCGTTGATGGCGAACACGCCGTCGATCTTCGGATTGGCGGCCAGCAGCGAGGTCATCACCTCCAGCCCGCCTTCACGGCTGCCCTTGGCGTTCTGGTTATCCGAGAGCACCTTGATATCCGGATGTTTTTTAAATTCGGTCTGGCACCCTTCCACGCGGTTCTGTACCGCAGAGACCGGCGGTCCGTTGATGATGACCACGTTGCCTTTGCCTTTCAGACGGTCGGTAATCAACTTACAGGCCATCTCGCCCGCCTGGGTGTTGTTGGAGGTGATGGTCGCATCGGCACCCTCTGCCGCCACGTCAACCGCCACCACCACGATCCCGGCATCTTTCGCGCGCTTCACCGCCGGGCCGATCCCCTTCGAGTCTGCGGCGTTAAGAATGATCATATCGACCTTAGCGGCGATGAAGTTATCAATCTGCGACACCTGCTGGCCGAGATCGTAACCGCTGGAGACCAGCGTCACTTTCACGTTATCTCCCGCCAGTTTGCGTGCTTCCAGCTCCGCCCCTTTGGTGATCTGCACAAAGAACGGGTTGGCCAGGTCACCCACCGTCACGCCGATGGACTTCAGCTCTTTGGCCTGGACAAACGGGGTTGCTGCAAGCAGTGCGCCAGCACAGAGCGCGGTAACAAGAGGTTTTAAACGCATATTTTTCGTCCTCGTTATGTAGGGTATTGTTGTTATGCACTTTGATGGTGTCGGGTACGGTATTTGTCGATCAGTACCGCAATGATGATCACCGCCCCTTTGATCACCAGTTGCCAGAAGTAGGAAACGCCCATCAGCGTCATGCCGTTGTTAAGGGTGGCGATAATCAGCGCCCCCACCAGCGTGCCGGTAATGGTGCCGATGCCGCCGACAAAGCTGGTGCCGCCGAGGATCACCGCGGCGATGGCGTCCAGCTCATAGCCGGTGCCGAGGTTGCCGTTGGCGCTGTAGAGTCGCGAGGCGCTCATCACCCCGCCCAGACCCGAGAGCAGGCCGCTCATGCCGTAGACAAACAGCAGTACCATCCAGACCTTGATGCCCGTTAAGCGCGCCGCCTGCATGTTGCCGCCCACCGCATAAATGTGTACCCCGAGGGTGGTGCGGCGCAGGATGAACCAGCAGATGACGATGACCGCGAGGGCGATCACCACCAGCCATGGCACCGGCCCGAGGTAATTATTGCCGATCCACTCAAAGCTGATGCTGGAGTTAATCACCGTGGTGCCGTCCGCCAGCAGATAGGCCGCCCCGCGCAGCGCCGTGTAGGTGCCGAGCGTGACGATAAAGGGGGGCAATCCGGCAAAGGCCACCAGCGCCCCGTTGATGGTGCCCAGCACCAGCCCGAGCATCAGGGCCGCCGGGACCGAGAGCATGGAGAGCTCCGGCATCAGCGACACCACCATCGCCGCCACTGCGGTGGTGCCCAGAATCGAGCCTACCGAGAGGTCGATGCCGCCGGTCAGAATGATGAAGGTCATCCCCGCCGCCAGCACGATATTGATGGAGGCCTGACGGGTAATGTTCAGCAGGTTGCTTTCGGTGAAGAAGTTCGGGGCGATAAAGCCAAAGACGGCGACAATCAGGATCAATATCGGCAGGATCCCGATGGTTTGCATCAGATCGCCCATCAGCATTTTTTTGGCGGAGGCCGCTTTGGCCACCTGTTGCGGACTATTTTGTTGGCTCATGATTTTACCGCCTGGTGATGAGAGTCGTTAACGCCGGTTGCCAGCGTCATAATGTTTTCTTGTGTGATATCGGCCCGATGCAGCTCGCCGGCGATGCTCCCTTCGCGCATCACATAGACGCGATCGCTCATGCCCACCACTTCCGGCAGTTCGCTGGAGATCATCAGGATCGCCACCCCTTTGCGCGCCATCTGGTTCATGATCCGGTAGATCTCGCTTTTGGCCCCGACATCCACGCCGCGGGTCGGCTCGTCGAGGATCAGAATGCGCGGGCCAATCGCCACCCAGCGGGAGATGAGCAGCTTCTGCTGATTGCCGCCGGAGAGGCCGCCCGCCCGCACCTGGGAATGCGGCACGCGAATGTTAAGCAGGGCGATGGCGTCATCGGAGATCGACTGCGCTTTTTTGCGGTTAAGCATGCCGAAGGTGGCGTCGCGCTCCAGCGTCGCCATGGTGATGTTCTCCTGCGCCGCCAGCTCAAGGAACAGCCCCTGCTCCTTGCGGTTCTCGGTTAAAAAACCGATGCCGTGCTCAATGGCGGCACGCGGGGAGTGGATCACCACCGGCTCGCCATCCACCTCAATCATGCCGCCGGTGGCCTTGCGCACGCCAAAAATCAGCTGGGCCAGCTCTGAGCGTCCGGCCCCCACCAGCCCGGCGAGCCCGACGATTTCGCCGGAGCGCACCAGCAGGCTACAGGGCTGCACCTTGCCACCGTCGGTCAGATGGTGGACATTCAGGCGCGGGCTGCCGAGAGGGATATCGCGCTCTTTATTGAACAGATCGCTCAACGGACGCCCGACCATCATCCGCACCAGTTCAGCGGCGTTGAGCTTGTCGCGGGTCAGGCTGCCGACGTACTGGCCGTCACGCAGTACGCTGACGCGATCCGACAGCTCATATACCTCCGCCATGCGGTGGCTGATGTAGATGATCGCCATCCCTTCATCGCGCAGGCGCAAAATCAGTTCAAACAGACGATGGGTTTCGCGAGAGGAGAGGGCGGCGGTGGGTTCATCCATCACCAGAATGCGGCTGTTGCGGTGCAGCGCGCGGGCAATCTCCACCTGCTGCTGCTCGGCGATGGTCAGCTTCATCACCAGATCGGTGGCCTTAAACTGGGCGCCAAGCCGGTCAATTACCGCCTGGGCCTGGGCCGCCATCTCTTTACGCTGCACCAGCCCGCCGCGCGACAGCTCGCTGCCGAGGAAGATGTTTTCGGCCACGGTAAGGTTTGGTGCCAGCTGCATCTCCTGATAAATCAGGGTGATGCCTGCCGCCAGGGCATCTTTTGGGCCTTTGATGTGAAACGGCTTGCCGTCGATCAGGATCTCGCCGCTGGTGGCGATGTAAGCCCCGGCGAGAATTTTCATCAGCGTACTTTTTCCGGCGCCGTTTTCACCCATTAGCGCGTGGATCTCACCGGGGAAGACCGTCAGATCCACACCCTTCAGCGCGTGAAAGCTGCCAAAGGTTTTGGCAATGCTGCGCATCTCTAAAACCGGGGTCCTGCTCATGGCGGATCTCCTGTGACGTTCGATATCCGCACTTCATCACAGCCCGGTAAATGCAAAATGTCAGAAGTCGTTCATATTTGTCATAGTTATGAATAGTTAATGTGGATCACAGTTACGCCACGGAGCCAACATGCCTTCACGCCGTCCCCCCTTCTTCGCCAGCGCCCGTGGCCGCCTGCTGATCTTCAATCTGCTGGTGGTGGCGGTGACCTTAATGGTCAGCGGCGTGGCGGTGCTGGGCTTTCGCCACGCCAGCCATATCCAGGAGCAGGTGCAGCGCCAGACGCTGGACGACATGACCGGCAGCATGAATTTGTCGCGGGAAACCGCCAACGTGGCGACGGCGGCGGTACGTTTGTCGCAGGTGGTGGGGGGGCTGGAATATAAAGACGAAGCCAACCGGCTAAAGCAGACCCAGACGGCGTTGGGCCATTCGCTGGCGCAGCTTGCCGATGCGCCGCTGGCGCAGCAGGAGCCGGCGCTGGTGGCGCGGATCATTCGGCGCAGCAACGAGCTGCAACAAAGCGTGACTGGGATGCTGGAGCGCGGACAGCGACGCCACCTGGAGCGTAATGCCCTGCTCAGCGCGCTCTACCAGAGCCAGAGCTATCTCCGTCATCTCCAGGAGATCAACCGCCGCTTCGCCAGTAACGTGCCCGATGCCCGCCTCCTCAGCGAGATGGACCGGCTGATCGTCGCCGCCATCGAAACCCCTTCGCCGCGGGCGACCATCCAGCAGCTTGATACGGTGACGGCGATGCTGCCCCCTGGGGCCACTCAGCCGGTGGTGGGCTTTGTGCTGCCCGATTTTAACGCCGAGCTGAACAAGCTCGGCCCGCTCTCCCGGCAGCTGGAAGAGAGCGATCTGTCGATCAGCTGGTATATGTTTCACATCAAAGCGCTGGTGGCGATCCTCAACAGCGATATCAATCAGTATGTGGAGCAGGTGGCGCAGGCATCCCAGCTGCGTACCGCCCAGAGCCATCAGGAGCTGCGCTCCATCAGCGTCTTTATTACCCTTTCCGCCGTGCTGGCGCTGATCATTACCGCCTTTGCCTGCTGGTACATCTACCGCAACCTGGGCACCAACCTGACCGCCATCTCCCGGGCGATGTCGCGGCTGGCCCACGGGGAACAGGATGTCTCGGTGCCTGCGCTGCAACGGCGGGATGAGCTGGGCGAGCTGGCGCGGGCATTTAACGTCTTTGCCCGCAATACCGCCTCGCTGGAGCACACCACCCGGCTGCTGAAAGAGAAAACCTCCCAGATGGAGGTGGATCGCATTGAACGTCAGGGGCTGGAGGAGGCGCTGCTCCACAGCCAGAAGATGAAGGCGGTGGGTCAGCTGACGGGCGGGCTGGCGCATGATTTCAATAACCTGCTGGCGGTGATCATCGGCAGCCTGGAGCTGGCCGACCCCCATTCACCGGATGCGCTGCGCATCAGCCGCGCGCTGAAGGCCGCCGAGCGCGGGGCGCTGTTGACCCAGCGCCTGCTGGCCTTCTCCCGCAAACAGTCCCTGAACCCGCACGCGGTGGAGATGAAACCCCTGCTGGAAAACCTGGCCGAGCTGATGCGCCACTCCCTGCCCGCCACCCTTTCACTGGAGATCGAAGCGCAGACCCCGGCCTGGCCGGCGTGGATTGATATCAGCCAGCTGGAAAACGCCATTATTAACCTGGTGATGAACGCCCGGGATGCGATGGAAGGGCAAAGTGGAGTGATAAAAATCCGCACCTGGAACCAGCGCGTCACCCGCAGCGACGGACGCAGGCAGGATATGGTGGCGCTGGAGGTGATCGACCACGGCTGCGGGATGTCGCAGGCCATTAAATCCCGGGTCTTCGAACCCTTCTTTACCACCAAGCAGACCGGCAGCGGCAGCGGGCTGGGGCTGTCGATGGTGTATGGCTTTGTGCGCCAGTCCGGCGGGCGGGTGGAGATCGAAAGCGCGCCCGGGCAAGGCACCACCGTGCGGCTGCATCTGCCCCGCGCCACCCAGCAGGCACTTCCCCAGCCAGAGACGCTGGCGGCCGCCGCAGCGGTACAAAGCGACCGGCTGGTACTGGTGCTGGACGACCAGAGCGATGTCCGCCAGACCCTGTGCGAACAGCTGCACCAGCTGGGCTACCTGACGCTGGAGGCGGAAACTGGCGAGCAGGCGCTGCAGATGCTGAACGCATCGTCGGATATCGAGATGTTTATCAGCGACTTAATGCTTCCCGGTACCCTGAGCGGCGCGGAGGTGATCCAGCAGGTTCGCCAGCAGTTCCCGCATCTCCCCGTGCTATTGATGAGCGGCCAGGATCTGCGCCCGGCACATAACCCACAGCTGCCGGACGTGGAGCTGCTGCGCAAGCCTTTTACCCGTGCGCAGCTGGCGCAGGCGCTGCAAAAAATCGGTGCCATGTTTAAGAATTAATCAATCGTGTCCGCTGCATGGGTGATGTTAATCTGCGCAAAAATGAGCGGATTAGGATATAAAAGGACTTATGCCGGTACTGACGAGAGGGGACTCACATATGATCGTGATGCCTACAACCTATAGCCCGATGACAGTCGCACGCGCCTTTACGCGGGTGGAAGAGATTGAACTCTCAGGGCGATTGCTGCATGTCATCTATGATCCCCAGACGCCTCGCGCGGCAATCATTGAAGCGGATATCGAAATCTTTGAAGGCATACCGCGACATCGGGTTGTGGCAGCGCTGGATTTACAGCGCAAACCTGCACTCGGTAAAGATATCGTTGCTGTTGAACGCTGCTGGGAAGATGCCCACATCCTTCAGGTTGAAGGCGTCTGTGTTGATCCTGGCGAGCGGGATAAAGGGCTGGCAACCCGACTTTATGAGGCATTAATCCTCCAGTGCGGAATTACGCTAATAAGCGATTTTGAACAGTACGAAGGCGGTAAAATGCTTTGGCAAAAGATTGCCCGTGAATCGGATCAAATCGCTGTGTTCGTACTGGATACCGAGCAAGGCGCATTTTGGCCTTATGATGGCAGTAAAGTGATTTACGATGGCGGCTGTATTCCTGAGGAGCGTATCTGGAGTGTTTCGCCTGACCAAAAATGCCATCGCGTTGTTTTAGTGGCCGAGAACAGGCAACGTGCGAATCACCTTATGGAAGAAACTTCCCCTTACAGAATTTGAGATTCCTCCGCTACTCGCTCCACCCGCTGTTTATTACCGTAAAGCCAGCTCACCTGCGAGACTGGCTTTATGAAACATTACTCTACCGCCCTGTTATTGGGTCTGCTCTCATTAACCAGCCATCTGGCTCACGCTGATATTGTTGACGACACCATCGGCAATATTCAGCAGGCGATTAACGACGCCTACAACCCCAACAGCGACCGCAGTAACGATGACGATGACCGTTACGATCGGCGTCGCAGCAGCGATAACCGACAGTATGAAGAGCGCCAGCGCCAGCTGGACGATCGCCGTCGTCGCCTGGATGAACGTCAGCGCCAGCTGGATGAAGACCGGCGTCGTTTAGAAGATGACGAGCGCAGGCTGGAAGAGGATTACGATCGGCGGTAATGCCAATGCCCGGCGGCGCGCCGCTTGCACGGGCCTACGGTTTTGTAGGCCGGGTAAGGCGAAGCCGCCACCCGGCATTGCGATACCTCAGTCCAGCGCCAGTACCATCCCGTCATACCCCGCTTCAAACCCCACAGGGAGCGGGTTGTCCATCATCCACACGTCAAACTCATGGCTGATATGGGTCAGGATCACCTGCGGGCAGACAATTACCTGATTGAGCGCAATAACCGTATTTAAATCGCAGTGGTTGCGCGGGGGCTCGTCCTGCGGCGCATGGCTACAGTCAATCACGATCGCCTGCGGCTGGTTGTTGAGCAGAAACTTCACCGTTTTCTCCGGCAGTCCGGCGGTATCGGAGAGCCAGGCCACGCGGCTGTGGGCGCTCTCCAGCAGATAGCCAAAAGTCAGCTTCGAATGGTTGAGCGGCAGCGGTGTCACCCGCAGGCCCTGGAGTTCAAAGACCACAAACGGCTCGAGAGTATGGCTAAAGTCGAGAAGGCCGGGATGTTTAAAGAGATCGTCGCACCCGGCTTCATCTGGCGGGCCGTAAACCGGAATGGTCGCCCCCACGCCCCAGCGCAGCGGAAACAGCCCCTGGACATGATCCATGTGGTAATGGGTGAGTAAAATCTGCTGAAAACTGCCCGCAGGCCAGTCGTCCATCAGGTGCGGGATCCCGGCATCCAGCAGCGTCACCGCATCATTGAATTTGACCACCGCGCTACAGGGGCGACGGCGATAATCTTCCTGCAAACGCGCCCGGCGGCAGGCCGGACAGTCGCAGCCAAAAGCGGGCACCAGCTGGGCGCCACCGGTTCCCGTTAACGTAATGGTCAGACTCATGGCGCCTCCTTACAGAGGTTTAGTGAAGCGGAAGTGGCTCTGGGTATACCCTTCACGAAGATAAAAGCGGTGCGCATCGAGACGCTTTACGCTGGTGGAGAGCTCGGTCATCTCCGCCCCGGCGTGGCGGGCCTCTTCTTCCGCCCAGGCCAGCAGCCGGCTGCCGACCTTCAGACCGCGCGCCTGTGGCATCACCACCAGCTCCTGGATCTCGCCGATCCAGTTGGCGTGATGCAGGTGAAACTGCATGTGCAGGCCGATCATCCCGATGATATGTCCATCCTGTTCGGCCAGCTGGTATCGCATATTGTGATCCTGCAGATTGGCCGCGAACCCCGTATGAAACGCCGAACGGTCAAGCTCCGCCTGTTTTAACTCACAGATCAGGCCATAGACCGCATCAACGTCCTCCGCGGTGGCGGGGCGCAACTCACACTCGGGCATGGTTTTTCTCCTTCTGGCTAATGAGTGAAAGGAAGTTGTCGACAGACTGATGCAAACTGCCGTCGTTGTTAAGGATCGGGCAGTCGGACGGCGTATAACGGGCGGCGCGCGCCAGCCGCTGGTCGATCTCTTTAGCGCTCTCCCGCCCACGCGCCTGCAGCCGGCTACGCAGGATCTCCGGCGACACCTGCAGGCAGATCGGCAGCAATGCCCCGGCGTAACGCGCCTGCGCCTGGGGCAGATGGGCGCGCGAGCCGTTTACCACCACGTCGAACCCGGCGTGCAGCCAGAGATCGATCTCCAGACCCACCCCATAATAATAGCCATTAGCGTGCCAGCTCAGGGCAAACAGATGCTGCCCGGCGCGGGTAAAAAACTCCGGCTCGCTGAGGGCGATGTGGTTTTCGCTCCCGGCAGTAGCGGCGCGCGTGATATAGCGGTGCGCCACCAGCAGTTGTGGATGAGGCTGCTCGCGCAACGCCGCCAGCAGGCTATCTTTTCCGGAGCCGGAAGGCCCCATTAACCAGATTAGTCTTCCCATCAGAACACCCGTTTTCCCTGACGCCAGACGTGGTCGATATGAATGTGCTCGCCTTTACGGTGCGCCAGCACCAGGTCCGCCCGCTTGCCTTCGCCAATCACCCCGCGATCGTGCAGGTTGAGCGCCTGCGCCGGGTTGCGGGTCACCAGGCGGATCGCCTGCGGCAGGGTAAAACGATTCTCCTCGTCGCCCGCTACCCGGAACGCCGCATCCAGCAGGCTGGCGGGGTAGTAATCGGAGGAGAGGATATCCAGCAGGCCGAGGGAAGCGAGCTGGCTTGCCGCTACGTTGCCGGAGTGCGAGCCGCCGCGCACGATATTCGGGGCGCCCATCAGCACGTTCATTCCGTGCTGGCGGGAGGCCTCTGCGGCTTCGAACGTGGTAGGAAATTCGGCGATCACACTGCCAAGCTGCCGGGATTCAAGCACATGATTCGCGGTGGCGTCGTCATGGCTGGCGAGGGCGATATTGCGCGCCCGGCACAGCGCAGCAATGGCCTGGCGGTTGGGCTGCGACCAGCGGGCAGCAAGCTGAAGCTGCTCCTCTTCGTAGCGCGCCATCTGCGCGTCGTTGAGGGCATATTTACCCTGATAATATTCACGATACTTTTCGATATTAGCGAACTGGCGCTGGCCCGGAGAGTGATCCATCAGCGACACCAGAGTGACCGGCTCACGGTCCACCAGCTTCTCGAACAGCGGCAGGGTGGTGTGATGGGGTAGCTCGCAGCGCAGGTGCAGGCGGTGCTCGGCGCGGTTGAGGCCGCGCTTCTGCGTCTCCTCCACGGCGTTGATCATCTTCTCCAGATTTTCAAGACGATCGCCGCCGTCGCGCACGTCGCCAATCGCCACCGCATCCAGCACCGTGGTGATGCCGCTGGCGACCATCATCCCGTCGTGGCTGCTCATTGCCGAATGGGCGGGCCAGTCCACTTTGGGCCGCGGGGTGAAGAACTTATCCATGTTGTCGGTGTGCAGCTCAATCAGCCCTGGCAGCAGCCAGCCGCCTTCACCGTCCATCGCTTCCGGCAGGCGGCTTTGGGTTTCGGCAAAGGCGCGAATGATGCCGTCCTGAATGTCGATGGAGCCGTCAACGACCTCGTTTTCCAGCACCAGTTTTACGTTATTGACGATCATGCGGTGATCCCCATCGGGTGCAGACGATCCGCCACGCGATCCCGCACCGCGTCGTCGTGGAAGATCCCGACGATCGCTGCGCCGCGCGCTTTGGCCTCTTCGATCAGTTCAATAACCGCTGCGCTGTTTTTGGCATCCAGCGAGGCGGTCGGTTCATCGAGCAGTAAAATCGGGTAATCGACGATAAAGCCGCGGGCTATATTCACCCGCTGCTGCTCGCCGCCGGAGAAGGTGGAGGGGGCGAGATGCCACAGGCGCTCCGGCACGTTAAGGCGCGTCAGCAGGCTGGCGGCTTTGGCGGCGCAGATGTCGCGCGGTACGCCCAGATCCAGCAGCGGCTGCATCACCACCTCCAGCGCCGGAACGCGCGGGATCACCCGTAAAAACTGGCTGACCCAGCCAATGGTGGTGCGCCTGACGTCCCGCACCTTACGCGCCGGGGCCTGCACCAGATCGACCCATTCGTCGCCGTGGCGCACATGGATATGGCCTTCGTCCGGCAGGTAGTTGGCATACAGCGAGCGCAGCAGGGTCGATTTGCCGCTGCCGGAGTGGCCGTGCAGCACCACGCATTCGCCATTTTTTACCTCAAGGGAGGCGTTTTGCAGCACCGGCAGGCGCACGCCGTTTTGCTGGTGGAGTACAAAGGTCTTACTTACGTTTTGTACGTGGATCATTTTGGCCTCGTGGCGTTTTCTTGCCGGGTGGCGCTGCGCTTACCCGGCCTACAAGGTGCTGGATTCATTGCCGGGTGGCGCTTCGCTTACCCGGCCTACAAAGAGCGCGGTTCGTAGGCCGGGTCAGGCGAAGCCGCCACCCGGCAACAGCAACCTCAATTCTGCAATACGGACGACACCAGCAACTGGGTGTAAGGATGGTGGGGATCGTCGAGTACCCGGTCGGTCAGCCCACTTTCCACCACTTCGCCGCTCTTCATCACCAGCAGACGGTCCGCCAGCAGGCGGGCAACGCCCAGGTCGTGGGTGACAATCACCACCGCCAGGTTCAGCTCCACCACCAGACCGCGGAGCAGATCCAGCAGGCGGGCCTGCACCGACACGTCCAGCCCGCCGGTAGGTTCATCCATAAAGACCAGCTTCGGATGGGTAACCAGGTTGCGGGCGATCTGCAGGCGCTGCTGCATCCCGCCGGAGAAGGTGGTGGGCAGGTCGTCGATGCGCGACGCCGGGATCTCTACCTCCTCCAGCCACTGTTTCGCCGTCGCGCGGATGTCGCCGTAGTGGCGCGCGCCGGTGGCCATCAGCCGTTCGCCGATGTTGCCCCCCGCCGAGACCTGGCGGCGCAGGCCATCCATCGGATGCTGATGCACCACGCCCCACTCGGTGCGCAGCAGGCGACGTCGCTCGGCCTCGCTCATGCCATACAGCGAGTGGCCGTCATAGAGAATGTCGCCGTTCTGCGGCGTCAGGCGCGCCGAGAGGGATTTCAGCAGGGTGGTTTTGCCGGAGCCGGACTCGCCGACAATCCCCAGCACTTCCCCCGGCCACAGGTCAAACGACACGTCGCTGAAGCCTTTGCCCGGCGCATAAAGGTGGGTCAGGTTAGTGACCGAAAGCAGCGGTTTCATTGGCTGTTGGCCTCGCTCTGTTGGCGGCAAAAATCGGTATCGGAGCAGACAAACATCCGTTTGCCGGTGTCATCCAGAACCACTTCGTCGAGATAGCTGTGCTTCGACCCACAGATGGCGCACGGCTCATCCCACTCCTGCACCGTAAACGGGTGATCGTCAAAGTCGAGGCTCTCAACCCGCGTGTAGGGCGGCACGGCGTAGATGCGTTTTTCGCGCCCGGCGCCAAAGAGTTGCAGGGCGGGCATCATGTCCATCTTCGGGTTATCGAACTTCGGGATTGGTGACGGGTCCATCACGTAGCGCCCGTTCACCTTCACCGGGTAGGCGTAGGTGGTGGCGATGTGGCCGAAGCGGGCGATATCCTCATACAGCTTCACCTGCATTACGCCGTACTCTTCCAGGGCGTGCATGGTGCGGGTTTCGGTTTCGCGCGGCTCGATAAAGCGCAGCGGTTCGGGGATCGGCACCTGGAAAATCAAAATCTGATCTTCAACGAGCGGGGTCTCCGGGATGCGGTGGCGGGTCTGGATCAGCGTAGCGTCTTCGGTGCGCTCGGTGGTGTTCACCCCCGTCACGCGCGTAAAGAACTGGCGGATCGAGACGGCGTTGGTAGTGTCGTCCGCCCCCTGGTCAATCACCTTCAGCACATCCGCTTCGCCAATCACGCTGGCGGTGATCTGAATCCCGCCGGTGCCCCAGCCGTAGGGCATGGGCATTTCACGGCCACCGAACGGCACCTGATAGCCGGGGATGGCGACCGCTTTTAAAATGGCGCGGCGGATCATGCGTTTGGTTTGCTCATCCAGATAAGCAAAGTTGTAGCCGCTGAGGTTAGCCATTGTCGCGCTCCTGTTGCAGACGTTTAAGCAGCTCCAGTTCAGCCTGGAAATCGACGTAGTGCGGCAGCTTGAGGTGCGAGACAAAGCCTGCGGCCTCGACGTTATCCGCGTGGGCCAGCACAAACTCCTCGTCCTGCGCCGGGCCTGTAATGTTCTCGTTGTAGTCGGGAGCCTGAAGGGCGCGGTCAACCAGCGCCATCGCCATCGCCTTGCGCTCGCCCATGCCGAACACCAGGCCGTAGCCGCGGGTGAAGTGCGGCGCGTCGTTATCCGGGGTGACGAAGCCGTTCACCATTTCGCATTCGGTTATCAGCAATTCACCGACGTTCACCGCAAATCCCAGCTCTTCCGGCACAATATTGATGTCGATATAGCCGCTGCGGATCTCCCCCGCGAAGGGGTGGTTACGGCCATAGCCACGCTGGGTGGAGTAGGCCAGCGCCAGCAGGTAGCCCTCGTCGCCGCGCATCAGCTGCTGCAGGCGCGATGAGCGTGAACAGGGGTAAACCGGCGGCGTGCGGGTGATATCGTCTGGCTCATCGCCGCAATCCTCTTCCGCTTTCGCCAGCCCCTGGTTGGCCAGCAGGCTAAAAACGTGCGGCGCGGCGTCCTGCTCGGTGTGTGAGGGGGTAAGGCGAGGGGCTTCGCCGTTTGCCAGCAGGGTAAAATCGAGCAGGCGATGGGTGTAATCGTAGGTCGGGCCAAGCAGCTGGCCGCCGGGAATGTCTTTATAGACCGCCGAAATACGGCGCTCCAGGCGCATCTCTGCGGTGTTGATGGGCTCGCTCACCGCCAGCTTCGCCAGCGTAGTGCGGTAGGCGCGCAGCAGGAAGATGGCCTCGACGTTATCACCGCTGGCCTGTTTCAGTGCCAGGGCCGCCAGCTCGCGATCGGCG
Source organism: Leclercia sp. UBA5076 (assembly GCF_002416465.1). NCBI lineage: Bacteria > Pseudomonadati > Pseudomonadota > Gammaproteobacteria > Enterobacterales > Enterobacteriaceae > Leclercia > Leclercia sp. UBA5076. The sequence continues at coordinate 148,454 of NZ_DIAO01000011.1, read as the reverse complement.
ATGCCGCCTTCGGTCATCACCCGGTCAACGGCCAGGTTCAACTGCTGTTCAATCTGGGCGACGCTCAGCTCGGGGATCTGCTCATCGCCCCGGCGTCTGTGCTCCTGCAACGCGTGGGCGGCGGCGATCGCCTTCTCGCCCCCTTTGACGGCAACGTACATCAGCACACCTCCACGTGGGTGGTTCGCGGGATCGCCAGCAGGCGCTCGCCGCAGGTCAGCAGCAGGTCGATGCCCAGCGGAAACGGGTGCGGGCGCTCGGTCAGCTCGTGAATGATGCACTCCGGCAGCTGCGGGGCGACCATCCGCTCCTCGGCGATGCCGGCCCCGGTCAGGCGCAGCATGCGTCCGCCACTCAGGCTGGAGACCTGCAAAATCAGGGTGGCGCTGGTCTCCGGCGCCACAGCGGTGCCCTCGCTCAGGGCGTTGAGCTGCTCGTGGCCGATCTGCTCGTCGGCGACGGCGAACACCGCCTGCTGCGGCTGCTCCACCAGCGGGGCGCTGGTATGAAAACGCAGGTTGCTGCTGACGATATCGTTGCTGACGGAGCCCGACAGCCAGACCGGGGTGTCGTTATCGGCCAGGGTCAGCAGCACGCTGGTGGTGGCGAGGTTCAGCGGCTGCCAGCCATGCTTAAGCTGATGCAGCGAGACGATGACGCCCGGCTCGCTCATCGCTTTCAACAGACGACGAAAGCTGTGCTGGGCATCCTGCACGGCAAGGGTAAAAGCGGGGTGAAGTGTCATGCGTTGTCTCCGCGAACGAGCGTAAAGAAGTCGACCCGGCTGGTGTTCACTTCGGCCTGACGGGCGGCAAGGCGTGCGGCGCGGTCGGCTTCCAGCGGGGCAATAACGGTTTCCATCAGGGCCTGAAAATGGGGCGCTTCCTGCAGCAGGGCGTCCACAACGGCGCACTGCTCGGCGTGGGGTTTGTTACGCCCGAGCAGGTAGCTGTAGCCGAGGGTGCCGCTGGCAAGCCGCACTACGGCGCGGGTCAGGGTGGCATCGCCAGCAAAGTAACGTGCCCCGGTGCCGCCCATCCGCGCCTGGATCTGCACCAGTCCGGTTTCAGGCGCGCGGATCAGTTCATAAGCGGGCGACAGGCTCAGCGCCGACATCCGCGCGGCAAGCGCCGCAGGCTGGCTGTGGGCGAGCACCGCCATCCAGTGCTGGCGGGTGGAGGTATCGAAATGCATTCAGTGCTCCATGGTGAATTCAATCATGTCGGCGCGGGTCAGGCTGACGGAGTACTCCGTCGCGTTCACCTCGCCGTCACGGTGGTTAAGGGTGCGCACGCAGAGCAGGGGCGCCATGTTGGGGATCTCCAGCACCTTGCTCTCTTTGGCCTGGGCGCGGCGGGCGCTGATGCGCGTCTGGGTGCGTTTGAGCGCAACCCCCGTAGCATCCTGCAGAAAGTCATGCAGCGAGCCGCTGGTGAAATGTTGCAGCACCGGCCAGAGGGCCAGGTCCGCGAAGTAGTGATCGATCTGGCACACCGCCACGCCATTGACCCGGCGCAGGGTACGCAGGTGGATGACGTTGTCCCCCTCCTGGATCCCCAGCGCATCCGCCACGTGGCTGGAGGCCGGACGCAGCACCGAGAGCAGTTTTTCGCTGGTGGGGTGGCTGCCCTGATCCAGCAGGTTCTGGCTGAAACGCGCCTGGGCGTTGAGCGGGTAGTCGAACGGGCGCATCAGCACCAGCACGCCGACGCCCTGGCGGCGCTGTACCCAGCCGCGCTCCACCAGCTGGTCAATGGCCCGCCGCAGGGTGTGACGGTTGACTTCATAGCGATCGGCAAGCTGCTGTTCCGCAGGTAGATAGTCCCCGCAGCGGTAGTGCGTGCGCAGCTCTACTTCGAGCTTCGCCGCAATCTCTTGCCAGCGGGTAGGGTAACTGGTCGGATGTCTGGATAAGTGCATACAAATCAAAGCCTCGCTTCTCAGATGAAGTGCTTACGCAAACGTTGAGAGAGGAAGTCCAGCAGGCTGACGGTGATGATGATGAGCACCATCAGGGCGCAGGTTTGCTGGAACTGGAAACCGCGAATCGCTTCCCACAGGGTGACGCCAATCCCACCTGCGCCCACCATGCCGACAACGGTGGCGGAGCGGACGTTAGACTCAAAGCGGTAGAGGGAGTAGGAGATGAGCAGCGGCATCACCTGGGGCAGCACGCCGTAAAGGATCTCTTCAATTTTGTTGGCACCGGTGGCGCGAATGCCTTCGACCGGGCCGGGCTCAATGGCTTCTACCGCTTCCGAAAGCAGCTTGGAGAGTACGCCGGTGGTGTGAATAAAAAGCGCCAGCACCCCGGCGAAGGGACCGAGACCGACGGCGACCACGAACAGCATCGCAAAGACCATTTCGTTGATGGCGCGGCAGGCGTCCATCAGGCGGCGCACCGGCTGGTAAACCCACCACGGCACAATGTTGTCGGCACTCATCAGGCCGAAGGGAATGGAGAGCACCACGGCCAGGGCGGTGCCCCAGACGGCAATTTGCAGCGTGACGGCCATTTCGCTGAGGTAGTCCTGCCACTGGCTGAAGTCCGGCGGGAAGAAGTCGGCGGCGAAGGTCGCCATGTTGCCCGAGTCCTGGATCAGCGTCAGCGGGGCCATTTCCGCGCCCTTCCAGGAGATAACCAGCACCGCCAGCAGGATGGCCCAGCTTATTAGCGAGAACCAGCTGCGTTTTGGCGGTGGGAGGGTGATGGTTTGCATGTGTGCTCCTTAATCTGTTCTCCCTCTCCCTTAAGGGAGAGGGGACTTAATCACTGCACCGCTTTGGTCACGCTGGTCATCGCGCCCAGCGCGGCGGTCAGGCGGTCGAGATCGTCCAGCTGCGCCTGAATTTCAGACAGCTTGCTGTTCTTCTCTTCCTCTTTCAGCGTCTTGTTGTCCTTTACGCCCTGGATCTGTTTGAACAGCGCCAGCTGGCGAATCGGCACCAGCTGCAGGTCGCTGGAGGCGCGGAACGGCGCCCAGCCCAGGCGTTCCAGCACGGTTTTCTCTTCCGCGGTTTTGCCGTAGTTCATAAAGAAGTCGTACACCTTCTCCTTGGTGCTTTCGGAGAGGTTCTTACGCCACACAATCGGGTCGCCCGGGATCAGCGGGGATTTCCAGATCACCTTCAGTTGTTTCAGCTTGTCTGGCGCGGAGGTCTTCAGCTTGTCGAGGTTTTCGGTGTTGTTGGTGGCAACATCCACCTGTTTGTTGGCGACGGCCAGGGCGTTGGTTTCATGCCCGGCGTTGACCGTGCGTTTGAATTCGCTGGTGGAGACATTGTTTTTGGCAAAGACGTAATAGCCCGGCACCAGGAAGCCCGACGTGGAGTTGGGATCGCCGTTGCCAAAGGTGAGCTCTTTACGTTTGGCGAGCATGTCGTTGAGGTTGTTAATTGGACTGTCTTTATTGACGATCAGCACGCTCCAGTAACCCGGGGAGCCGTCGGCGGCCACGGTTTGCGCAAAGACCTGACCGTTGGCACGATCCACCGCTTCCATCGCCGAGAGGTTGCCGTACCAGGCGATATCCACTTTATTGAAGCGCATCCCCTGGATGATGCCCGCGTAGTCCGGGGCGAAGAAGGCGTTCACTTTGATCCCCAGTTTGGTTTCCATATCTTTCAGGAACGGTTCCCACTGAGGCTTCAGGTTCTGCTGTGATTCCGTCGAAATAATGCCGAAATTCAGCGCTTTTTCCTGCTCCTCTGCAAACGCAGGGCTGAACAGGGTGCTGATGCTGAACATGCTGGTGAAGGCCAGCGCGGCAACCGTCTTATAGCTCATTTCCATTCCTCATTGTGGGGACGTTAAGCAGCCTGCGCGCGCTCTTCGACGCGGTTAATGCTGCGGTAGAGATGATCAAAGCGTTCGTTATCAAACTGATGGCTGGCGCCATCGAAGAAGACGTGCCCCTGACGCAGGGCGACGATGCGCTCGCAGTAGCGCAGGGCGTAATCCACCTGGTGCAGCGTGACCACCACGGTGATGCCGTCCTTGCGGTTAATGTCGCGCAGGGTTTCCATGACGATGCGGGCCGACTCCGGGTCCAGCGAGGCGATCGGCTCATCGGCGAGAATGATTTTGGCTTTCTGCATCAGCGCCCGGGCAATGGCCACGCGCTGCTGCTGACCGCCAGAAAGGGTGGAGACGCGCTGGTGGGCGAAGTGGGCCATGCCGACGCGGGTGAGCGCCTGCAGCGCCTCCTGCTTCTGAGCTGGCGAGAACCAGCGCAGACAGGTGCGCCAGAACGGGGTGCTGCCGAGCGCACCAATCAGCACGTTCTCCAGCACCGTCAGGCGGTTTACCAGGTTGAACTGCTGGAAGATGTAGCCGGTCTGGGCGCGGCTTTTGCGGATATCACTCGCCAGACGGCCCGCGCGCTGCACGGTATTACCCAGCAGCTCAACGTGGCTTTCTGAGGTTTTGTCGCAGGTGATGAGGCCGCTTAAGTGGCGCAGAAGAGTGGATTTACCTGAACCGGATGGCCCGAGCAGCGCTACCATTTCGCCCTGCTGGACGGTCAGATCAACGGCATGCAGAGCCTTGTTGTGATGGAAGGTCTTGCTGAGTTTCTCGACACGGATGACAGTGTGCATGGGTAAGGCCTCAATTCAAATGTGGCCTCATGCTGGCGGATCAATGTGACATTTAGGTTAAGTGTTGGTTGCGAGAGTTTGAAGAGTTGAGGTGAAAGCGATGACAGGCGATCAACGAGAAGGGGGAGGTATTTGTAGGCCGGATAAGCGAAGCGCATCCGGCAAAAGTGCCCGGCGGCGCTGCGCTTGCCGGGCCTCAAAAGACAACGACAAATCAGTTCTTCTTCACGAACTCGGATTTGAGCTTCATCGGGCCGAAGCCGTCAATTTTACAGTCGATATTGTGGTCGCCCTCGACCAGACGGATGCCCTTCACTTTGGTGCCGATCTTCAGCATTGAAGAGCTGCCTTTGACCTTCAGATCTTTAATGACGGTGACGTTGTCGCCATCCGCCAGCAGGTTGCCGTTGGCATCTTTAACGATCAGCTCATCGCTCTCGGCTACGGGTTCTGCGTTGTTCCATTCGTAAGCGCATTCCGGGCAGATGAACATACCGTTATCTTCATAGGTGTATTCAGAGTTGCATTTAGGACAGTGTGGAAGCTGCATGGTGTTCTCCTCAAAATAGTGCGAACCGGCGGCAATGAGGCCCGCCAAAAATCGACAGGTTGTCGAAAAAGGCGGCAAGTATAGCGCATGTCCTTACTTTTGTCGGTGATATTATTTTTCGCTTTTGGCTAAAAAAAGCGTTTCTGATGACAGGGTCTGTCAGTGACTCAGGTAATGATAAGTACCCGGCGCGAGAATGAAACGCTTGCGAATGAAAGCAATAATATTTTATTGCGGCAAATTGATACGCCGTGTCATTTCGGATAAGGTTAAGGTGCTAATGATATTCACCGTAAATGTTTTTATAGCCATCCCCGGGCTTGCAGGGATGATTACCCCCTCATTTTTGGTGGGCGATTAAAGATGGTTTATCCTGAAATTTATTAAATTTGAGCTACGCTCTTAGTCTTTCGGTTTCCCTGACCGAAGGAGCGCGCTCCGCTGCTTTCAGCGCTTAAAGAATATATTTGATTGTCATCAGGCAATTATTTTGCGTCGAACATATTTGCTACACGGAATCATATAAGCCGATCCTTCATTCTTAAAATAATTCGGTTATATAAAATTTGTGTTAAGGGAAGGCTTTTTACTATGCATACACAAACAATATTTGAGTTAAGCCAGGAAGCTGAAAGACTGCTGCAACTCTCATTGCAGAATCTCGAGTCACTAAGCGCCATGCCTGTTGCGATGCTGGACAATGCAACATCGGCCATTACCGGCGAAACCAGCAACGTTTTACCTCTACATTTTAGTACCCGTGGTTTAGAAGCGCAGCAGTCCATGCTGAATAATGAACTGCGCAAAATTACCCGTCTGGAGATGGTGCTGGCGATTGTGGGCACCATGAAAGCCGGTAAATCGACGACGATTAACGCCATTGTGGGAACGGAGGTGTTGCCCAATCGCAACCGTCCCATGACCGCCTTGCCGACGCTGATCCGTCATACGCCTGGTCAGAAGGAGCCGGTGCTGCATTTTTCTCACGTGGCGCCGATCGATACATTAATAAAACAAATGCAAAAGAAGCTGGCCAATTACGATCGCGGCAAGCTGGCCCAGCAACTTGAAATTGATAAAGATATGAATGCGTTGCTGGGGCGCATTGAAACCGGCGAAGCGTTTGAAAAACATTATTTAGGCGCGCAGCCGATATTTAATTGTTTAAAAAACCTGAATGATTTAGTGCGACTTTCTCAGGCACTGGGAACAGATTTTCCCTTCTCCGCCTATGCAGCGATTGAGAATATCCCGGTTATTGAGGTGGAGTTTGTCCATCTGGCCGGGCTGGATGGTCATTTGGGGCAATTAACCCTGCTGGATACCCCCGGGCCGAATGAGGCCGGGCAACCGCATCTGCAAAAAATGCTTACTGAGCAGCTCGCCCGCGCTTCGGCGGTGCTGGCGGTAATGGACTATACGCAACTGAAGTCGATTTCGGACGCCGAAGTGCGGCTGGCTATTTCTGCCGTCAGCAAATCGGTACCGCTCTACGCGCTGGTCAACAAATTCGATCAGAAAGACCGCAACAGCGATGATGAAGAGCAGGTGCGGGCGATGATCTCCGGCACCCTGATGAAAGGCCATATCTCTCCGGGGCAGATCTTCCCGGTCTCCTCGATGTGGGGATACCTGGCGAATCGGGCGCGTCATGAACTGAATCAGCACGGCAAGCTGCCGGATCACCAGGAGCAGCGCTGGGTGCAGGATTTTGCCGAAGCTGCGCTGGGCCGCCGCTGGCGGACTGCCGATCTGGACGATATTGAGCACGTTCGCCACTCCGCCGATCTGCTGTGGGAGGATTCCCTCTTTGAGCAGCCGATCCGTAAGCTGATTTATGCTGCCTACGCCAATGCCTCGCTGTATGCGTTACGCTCGGCGTCGCATAAGCTGTTGAACTATGCCCAGAACGCCCGGGAGTATCTCGATTTCCGCTATCAGGGGCTGACGGTCGCCTTCGACGAGCTGGAGCTGAATATCGCCCGCCTGGAAGAGGATATGGCGCTGTTGCAGTCCCGCCAGGCGTCGGTAAGCAATGAGGTGCGGCATGAAGTTGGACAGGCGCTGGCGGCGACCGACCTGTTTATCAGCACGCAGCAGAACGATATCAAACATGCGGTCGCGCACATCTTCAACCCGGATAATTTGCTCGATCTGGCCGGGTTTAAGCCGCACACGCTCCATGCCGAGGCGTTAGCTACCCCGGGACAACTGGTGCTGGACGATGAAGGTCAGGCGCAAATCCTGCTGAGCAAAATCCGCTCCTCCTGTGAAATGATCCTGCTGGATGCACAGGCAAAAATCGGTCGCGAGCTGTCGCTGCGGTTTGACCAGCTGGAAACCACGCTGGCCCGCTCCCTGAACGACGCCATGCGGCCCATTGAAACGCGGATTAAAGAGGAGCTAAGCCATGCCGGATTCCGCGCGCGGATCAGCTTCCCGGCGTTTCAGGCAAACCAGCTTAACTTCAATACCCGGGGGCTGTTCAGCGATGCTATCGCTCAGGAGAGCCTGCCGGCTGGCCAGGGGCAGGGAACCAGCAGTGCGCTGCGCGACACGGTCTCCCGCTGGTTGAATAATCCGGGCTGGGGCTGGGAAGATTATGTAATGACGCGGACGCGCTATGTTATTAACGTGTCAGAGCTTCATGAAAAATTTAAACAGCATATAGATCACTTTTGTGAACAAATTCGTAAAGCTTTGGCTGCGCAGGTCGATGTCTCTGTTACAGCGGGTATGGCGACATTCTTTGCGGAATTCTCTTTATGCCTTGCAGGGTTACAGGAAAGCTTGCGTGATAGCCTCGCAGTGCGTCAGCAAAATGAGCATGCCACACGGGCGCTCAGCCAGCTGTTGCAGCAATGCATTACGACTGCGACGTGGATTCAGGAAGATACCCGACTGTTACGCGATGATATTCAAACGTTATTCGCGGCAGAGCAACCATGACAAAACAACTACTGGACGGTCCCGGACGGACGCTGGAATGTATCCATCCTAAATTTATGGTCGACCTGGTGCAGGGGGCTGACGCGCAGCGTCACACCTCTGTGGTGTCGCAACAGCAGCACTTTCGTGAACGTTTAACCCAGGAGATCATGGCGCAGTCTCATCTTCGTCAGTGGGCCATGGGGGGAATGTTCAGCGAAAATGCTGTGCTGCGACTCGGGCTGGCAGAGAAGCTGGCGGGCATGTTCGACCCCGGCCATCTGGCGCTGACCCGGATGACGCACATTCTCTCCACGCTGCGCCAGCAGGCCAGCCTGCGTAATCAGCCGCCGATTGGCGTGGTGCATCAATACGAAACCCTCTCCGCCCATTTTCAGCAACGTGCGCAGTTCAAAGAGAAGGCGTTAACCCAGCGCGGATTAACGGTGCAGGCAGGCGTTCACAGCGAGCAGATTTTTACCCGCTGGCGCGCCGGGCACTACGACGGCTGGTCGCTGGCCGGTCGCGGTTATGTGGCGCTGGAGGAGCTGCGCTGGGGGGCGTTCGGTGATGCCTGTCGGCTGGCGAATGCGGACGTCAGCGCCATGTTGAAAGATAACCTGTGCAGCATGGTGGCTAACTATCTGGCGCAGGGGATCAACGCTGCACCTAATACCCGCCATTTTTATCACCAGTGGCTCACCACGCCCAGTACGCCGGGGATTATCGACCATAAAGATATGCTGGGCTGGCTGGGTGACTGGTGTGATGTGGAGAGGCATCCGGTGTGCTGGTCGGTGACGCAAAGCTGGCAGAATGTGGCGCTGGGGATGCCGAGATTGTGTTCGGCGGCGAGGCTGGCGAAAGCGATGGTGGAGGAGGTTTTTGGGGAGTAGGGGATTCCCTCTCCCGTGAGGGGCTGAGGAACCCTCAGTCATTTTCTTATGCTTAACGCAATGAAATAATTAGAGAGTAATAAAAGACTTACAGCGACTCCCTGGTCCGGCTGAAAATCGCTGAGGCGTTGACCGTAGGCCGGGGCGAGGCGCAGGGATGCGCCGAGAGGGCGTGACCTACATGGATGTAGGATCACGCCCGACCCGATAGCCGAAGGGAATAAGCCGAAGGAACCGCGAAGCGGCGATTTTCTTTGCCGGGAGCCGGGGTAGCCAGGGGGGAGGCGGCGAGCCCCCCTGGCACGTTCACCGGTTCAGGTGTGACAGAGAGGCAAAGAACGTAAGGTGAACGGAACCAACAACGGAGTTGCATGTTCCCCCTCACCCTAACCCTCTCTCAAGGGAGAGAATAGTCCGGGCGAGGGCTTATATCTCAGTGGTGCAGTGATTCAACCGGGCGCTGTTCTTCGGTCGTGGTTGGGACGTTGCCAAAGCGTTTGGCGTACAGCGCGGTAATAATCGGCACCAGAATCGCGGTGACGATGACGCTTGCAGCAACCAGCGCGGTAGCGGAGGCGGCAACCGGTTCGAACGCCGGGTTAATCTGGGCGATAATCACCGGGTTTGCCACCGCAGCGCCTGCTGCGGAAGAGGCGGCGACACCCGCAGTACCATTCCCGCCGCCGATAACGCGGTCGGCAATAATCAGTGGGATACCGGTGATAACGATAACCGCCACACCCAGCACGATACCCAGCAGACCCGTATCGAGGATAACGTTCAGGTTGATGGTGTTACCCAGCGCGAAGCCGAAGAACGGGATCAGAACCGGGGTCGCTTTGCTGAAGAAGTCGCGCAGATCGTGGTCCAGGTTGCCGAGGGCAAAACCGATCAGGAACGGCAGGACGGCGCCGACAAAGTGGTGCGGTTCAAAGGAGGCCAGACCGGCGGAGCCGAGGATCAGCATGGTCATCAGCGGGCCAGATTCCAGAGACATCAGCACGAACGCGCCGGACTCCTCTTTGGTGCCGTACTGGTTCATCAGGCTGGCATACAGGCCACCGTTGGTCATGTCCATTGCAGAAACAATGGCCAGCACCGAGAGGCCTGCGAAGAAGCCGGTCTGAATACCGTTTTCCGGAATAAACATGGCACAAACCATCGCCACAATCCACGCCACGGCAATTTTGGTAATTACCAGCGTACCGGATTTACGTAATACCGTACCCGTTGCACGTAAATTTATGGAAGCGCCAATACAGAAGAACCAGACCGCAAGGATCGGTACTGTGCCGGTAATCATGCCTTTGGTGAATCCACCAAAATAGGCTCCAGTATTAGGCGCTAAGGTATTTAAAATTGCACCCAGAACCAGCGGAACCAGCATCATCCCTCCGGGGATGCGTTCTATCGCGGCTTTAATCTTCATCATCAACCCTCACATCTCATCGCGCATCGCCAGCGGACAAGTGATATTTAATAATCTAATGAATTCAACGAATTGTGACCTGGTGGCGTCAGCGGATTCGTCATTCATACAGCAGATATAACCAGTTTGGTTTTTTTAAGCCTTCACTCAAAGGCCACCAGACTCGTTGTAACGGGCTTATGATGCGATCGTTGGAATTGTGATTCAATCAAAATAAAACAGTGTTTTAGTTATCTTCGTCACATATTTTAAGGAAACACGATATTTGCCTCTTGATTATTAAAACCGCTGTAAATGCATTGTAAAATAATGTCGTTCTTTTTTAATTTCACAGCAAATAATAACGTTCGAAAGGGTATTTACAGAACCAGACATAAGAAACAACTGATGGGCATGTATTTACAGTTTTGACACTTCTGGTGATAACCATAAAAAAATATGTGAAGTTGATCACACATATAAACGCTGGTAGGGTAAAGGCTGTCATTCACAGCCCAGACAGGCGTCAACAGGTTCGGTTGTACCGGTCCGAAAGGTCAGTGTAAGTAAACCTGCTACGCTTGAGAGACGAGAATGCGCATGAAGCGCTTCCCGGGTTCCATAGAGCGCATTTTTCAGCGCTGTGGTGAGGACTGGGCTTAGTCTATGAGGATAGCAATGCTTAAAAGGAAAAAAGTTAAACCGATCACCCTGCGCGACGTCACCATTATTGACGACGGCAAACTGCGTAAAGCGATCACCGCCGCCTCGCTCGGTAATGCGATGGAATGGTTCGATTTTGGTGTGTATGGCTTCGTGGCCTATGCGCTAGGTAAAGTCTTCTTCCCCGATGCCGATCCCAGCGTGCAGATGATTGCCGCCCTCGGGACCTTCTCTGTTCCTTTCCTTATCCGACCGCTGGGTGGCCTGTTCTTCGGGATGCTGGGGGACAAGTATGGCCGTCAGAAAATCCTCGCCATCACGATTGTGATTATGTCGGTCAGCACCTTCTGTATTGGTCTGATCCCGTCGTACGCCAGTATTGGCATCTGGGCGCCGATCCTGCTGCTGCTCTGTAAGATGGCACAGGGCTTCTCGGTCGGGGGTGAATATACCGGGGCGTCGATCTTCGTCGCCGAATACTCCCCGGACCGTAAGCGCGGCTTCATGGGCAGTTGGCTCGACTTTGGCTCCATTGCCGGGTTCGTGCTGGGCGCGGGCGTAGTGGTGCTGCTCTCCACCGTGGTGGGCGAAGAGAACTTCCTCTCCTGGGGCTGGCGTATTCCGTTCTTCCTGGCGTTGCCGTTGGGCATTATCGGCCTCTACTTGCGTCACGCCTTAGAAGAGACCCCGGCGTTCCAGCAGCATGTTGATAAGCTGGAGCAGGGCGATCGCGAAGGGCTGCAGGATGGACCGAAAGTCTCGTTCAGAGAAATTGCCACCAAACACTGGCGCAGCCTGCTGACCTGTATCGGTATGGTGATCTCCACCAACGTGACCTATTACATGCTGCTGACCTATATGCCGAGCTATCTGTCGCATAACCTGCACTACTCGGAAGATCACGGCGTGTTGATTATCATCGCCATTATGGTGGGCATGCTGTTTGTCCAGCCGATCATGGGTCTGCTGAGCGACCGCTTTGGCCGTCGCCCCTTCATTATTTTTGGCAGTGTCGCGCTGTTCGCGCTGGCTATCCCTGCCTTCATTATGATTAACAGCAATGTGATCGGGCTGATTTTTGCCGGCCTGCTGATGCTGGCGGTGATCCTTAACTGCTTTATCGGCGTGATGGCCTCCACCCTGCCGGCGATGTTCCCGACGCACATTCGTTACAGCGCACTGGCGGCGGCGTTTAATATCTCGGTGCTGATCGCCGGTCTGACCCCTACGCTGGCGGCGTCGCTGGTGGAGAGTACCCAGAACCTGATGATGCCAGCGTACTACCTGATGGTGATTGCGGTCATCGGTCTGGTAACCGGCATTTATATGAAAGAGACGGCGAACCTGCCGCTGAAAGGGGCGACGCCTGCTGCGTCTGACCTTCAGGAAGCGAAAGAGATCCTGCGTGAGCACCACGACAACATTGAGCAGAAGATAGAAGATATCGATGCTGAAATTGCGCAACTGCAGGCGAAGCGTTCCCGACTGGTCGATCAACATCCCCGCATCAATGAGTAAATAACAAAACCCGGCTTCGGCCGGGTTTTGCGTCTTTTGTCACCATAACGTCACAGCATATAAGGTAGATCATATTTTCTATGGTTTTCCTGATTTTGCCTGCGTAATCGTTTTTTTTCATACCGAAAAGGAATACGACTAAAGTTTATTGGCGCTTTGATTGAATAGTGCTTACGCTGTATACAAGCAGATGCCTCTAAAAAATCGACGCTTTGAGCGCTATGAGAGAAGTGTATGCCGGGTTCAACACCAATGTAGTTGTGAATGCAGACAGACCCTGAGATGCTGAATCTTTTCGGTAACGTATCCTTGCGCGAAACAGCATTTTATTATTTTTATTACGCTTACTAGTGCAATTAGCACAAAAAAATAATACCGATGCTTAATTATAAGTAGGTCAGGACATGCTGAGAAATTCGCAGAAGATCATCCATGGAGGTTACTCAGTATTCATTAAATTAATTGATTTCTTCTCAATTAATTTAATTTTGATGCTGAGTGGTTGGTGGTTGAAAATGGAGTCTTTCGACACTGTGATTTTGATCAGCTTGTTGTACTCCATCTCGTTTTTACTGTTTGGTGAGTACACAGAGTGTTATCTGTATCGGCCTAAAAACAACAAATTACGCAACCAGCGGCGTCTTCTTCTGACGGCGTTTCTGGCCATCCTGTTTATCGGCATGGTGCGCCTTTTAGTCGCGAAATTATATTCTTTAGGTTATCTGAGCTTTATTGATGTGCGCAATATCCCGGCAATGCCGCTCTGGTATGCCTCGCCGATCCCTTTTCTTTACGTGAGCCGGCTGATTATCTTTAAGCTGTCGACTAAAAAACGTATCAGAGTGGCGATTATCGGTATCACCGATAACGGCCTGGCGGCGGAAAAGGCCCTGCGGCTGGAATATGCGGACGTGCAGCTGGAGCTGGCCTTCTATGATGAACGTGGCCCGGAGCGGCTGGGTGAACTGGCGAAAAGAATTACCAGTCCTTATAACGGGCCGGTGATCAAGCTGGTAGAGGAGGCGAAGGCGGGCAGAGTGGATGAAATCTACATCGCCCTGCCGATGGTGGCGCTGCAGCGTATACGCCATTTTTTAGCCATGATGTCTGATACCACTGTCAATACCTACATCGTGCCAGACTTTTACGCTTACAGTACCAATACATCGCAGATACGCTCTATCCATAACTTACAAACGATCGGTATTTTCACTTCGCCGCTGGATGGCGGAGGTTCGTTTATTAAACGCGCAGAAGATCTGGTGCTGGGCAGCGCGATTATGGTAATGATTGTCTCGTTAATGATCGTCATTGCCATCGGTATCAAGCTCACCTCGCGCGGCCCGGTTTTCTTTAAACAGGATCGTTATGGTCTGAGCGGGCAGAAGATCAAAGTCTGGAAGTTCCGGACCATGAAAGTCATGGAAAATACCGACACGGTGATACAGGCGACACGAGATGACCCCCGGGTCACGCGCTTTGGAGCATTCTTACGTCGGACGTCTCTGGATGAACTACCGCAGTTCATCAATGTTATTCAAGGAAATATGTCGATTGTCGGCCCGCGGCCTCATGCTGTGGCGCACAACGAGCTTTACCGTAAGCAGGTCGAAAACTACATGATTCGCCATAAAGTAAAGCCTGGGATCACAGGTTTAGCGCAAATTAATGGCTATCGTGGCGAAATTGATGCGCTATATAAAATGGAAAAGCGAGTCCAGTACGACATTGAATATATTCAGAACTGGTCCTTTTGGTTAGATATAAAAATCATCATTAAAACCATTTTTAAGGGATTTGTCGGTAAGAATGCATACTAAAATAATTATTATCGCTGGGATGATAGCGTCTCCGGTCGCGTTAGCAGAATTAACGCCAAAATCACACATCGGCTGGGCGGGCATCGACTTTCAGAGCAACGTCGCTGTGGATTATGGGCATAACGATAACGTGACTTTCCAGCCTCACGACAGCGACGAAAAAGGCTCCGACTTCCAGGGGCTCAAGCCGGTCCTGAGCATGAACGGGGAGCGGGGCCAGGATAAGTACCTGCTGATGTACTCCGGGGATTATCGCCACTACTCGAGCGATTCTGCGGATGATTATGACGATCACTTTTTTCGCTTTAAAGGCGACTGGCGATTTGGGCTGATGCATGGCCTGACCCTGAATCTGGAAGATTCCCTTGGCCATGAGGAGCGCGGGCGCGGCGTGACGGAAGGGTTCCTGCCCGAACAGTTCCGGCAATTTGGCGTGAGGTCACCGTTAACCACCAATTTGTTCAACGGTGAGCTGCGCTATAGTTACGGTGCGCCAGATGGCCGTGGAAGAGCAGACCTGGCGTTGATACACCGCAAGTGGACCTTCGGCAATACCGGCCAGGTTGAAAGCAAGGATGAGGACTTTGCACAGTATATCCGCGAACAGGAGTGGGACGAAAATACGCTGATCGCAGAAATTTTCGATCAATACACATCTAAGACGCGTTTTCGCTATAGTTTTATTACCAACCAGTTTCGCTATGGCCATGCGTCAGAAAAAGACAGTAATGAATACTATTTGCGTTATGGCATTCAGTCGCAGCTGACGGGCAAAACGAACGTTGATATGAACGTGTCGTGGCTTTATAAAACCTTTGAAAATAACCCTGGATCGAAGGATTTTAACGGGATTAACTGGGATATTCTGGGTGAATGGCGACCTCTCCAACAGTCACTTTTTACGTTAAGAACATCCCAAAGTATTAAAGACCCTTCCGAAGCGGGAGGATATAATTTAGTCACGGAGTACGGCGTTTCATACAAACATTTTTGGATGAATAACCGGTTAACGACGTTGCTTGATTACGCATACATTACAGAAGACTACAAAGATCAGGACAAGGACCGTCACGATAAGAATGGCGTGTTTTCATTTATTGTAGGTTATGACCTCACACCATCGATTAATTTTGGTGTGGAATATCATCTAGATACGCTTAAGTCTAATAAAGATACCGATACCTTTACCATCGGCCCTAACGACGATCGCGTGGTGACTGAAACGTTGGGCTACGATCAATCTTTGATTATGCTTACAGCTAAGGTTCAGATTTAAAATGAAAATAATGAAACTGTGCGCGTTTTTACTTCTCAGTGTCCTTTTTGCTGGCTGCAAATCACCGCAGCCGACGTTAAAGGACAATAGTGTGGTCGATACAGCAAATTATTTACTGGGCTCAGGGGATATCGTCAACATTAACGTTGCCGGTCAACCTGACCTGACCATGAAAGTAGTACTTGATAATAGTGGGGCTATTAATTACCCCTATATTGGCAAGCTGGAATTAAAGGGCAAAACCGCAAGCCAGGTCGATGCAGAGATTACGCAACGCCTGCGTAATGGCTTTGTGCTTAATCCCATGGTGACCGTAAATATCGCCGAATTCCGTAAGTTCTATATCTCTGGTGAAGTTGAGAACCCCAATGGCTATTCCTATGAGCCGGGTATGACCGTGGAAAAAGCCATCGCGCTGGCGGGGGGTTATACCGACCGGGCAGACCGTACGGATCTCAGCATTCGTCAATCATCCTCCGGTGAGTTACTCGAAAATGTTGATGTTACCCACTCCGTTCTCCCGGGCGATCTCGTAATTATTGGCATAGGGTTCTTCTGACCATGAAACTATCAATAGTGGAAAATGGCAAAAAGCGAGAAAGCGCTATCGATATCGCCAGATTTGCCAGAGAAATTAAAAAGAACTCCTGGAAAATCGTTCTCTCCGGCGTGATTGCCGGGGCGATTGCCTGGCCATTAATGAGTTTGATGTCATCGAAGTATGTTTCCACTGCCACGGTACTGATTAAAGCTCAGCCGGACAATGTTTCACCTTTCCAGAAAGTGGAAGGCTATGACTCCACCCGTAACGGGTACTACGAAACGCAAAACGCGCTGATGCAATCGCGCGTGGTGCTTGAGCAAGCCATCCGCACGCTAAAACTCGATCAAAACCCGGCGTTTAACGGTGAGGGGTCTGGCAGTAGCGCAACGCCTGCAAATGAACAGCAGCGGGTTGATCATGCCCTGAAAACGCTGCAGAAGGATCTGACGATCAGCAACGTGCGTACGACCCATTTGTCTACCGTCTCCTATGAATCCACCTCGCCACAGCTGGCGGCGGATATCGCCAATGGCGTGGCGGAGTCGTTTATTAATTACACCCTTGCGCTCAAGCAGCAAAAAACAGCGAAGGCGAGAGAAGATAACCAGCAGAAGCTGCAGGAACTCCAGCAGCAAATGGTGCAGCAAAAGAGTGCGCTGGATAGCTATCTGGCAAAAGAGGGGCTGCTAACCTTCCGTGGCGTTGATGGCTTTGAAACGGAGCAGATGGGCATTATCACCAACCGCCTGGCAAACGCGACCGAGCGCCGGGTAGCGGCGGAGTCTGTTTATAACGAAATCCGCTCCGGTGGCTCGCGGGGGCAGGTCATTTCACTGCCA
This sequence comes from Leclercia sp. UBA5076, assembly GCF_002416465.1. Lineage (NCBI taxonomy): Bacteria > Pseudomonadati > Pseudomonadota > Gammaproteobacteria > Enterobacterales > Enterobacteriaceae > Leclercia > Leclercia sp. UBA5076. The sequence continues at coordinate 131,413 of NZ_DIAO01000011.1, read as the reverse complement.
TCTATCTCAAATCACGCCCAGATCCAGGATCTACGCATTGCCCTGATCCAGGCCAACAGCGAGCTTTCCCAACTGGAGAAATCCTACGGTCCCCAGCATGACAAAGTGATCCAGGCCCGGGCGCGTATCAGTGCCATTCAGGCGCAAACGGCGATGACGCTCAGGGAGCAGGAGGCAGGAATACGCCAGACCTACGAGGCGGCGCTGGCGGACGAAAAAAATTACCAGAAGCAGCTGGAAGAGCAGAAAGCGAACTTCCAGAAGCTCTCCCTGAAGCGTGACGGCTACAACGATCTCAAGCTGGCGCTGGATAAAACCGAAGAGATGTACAAGATGGCCTATCAGCGCACGCAGGAGCTGGCACTACCCGGCTCTTATTCCGATGCGGATGCGGAGATCTACGATCCTGCCGTGCCCGCAGCGCAGCCGGCTAAACCGAACAAGCCGCTGCTGATGCTGATGATTGTGCTGCTGGTGATGCTCTTCTACGTGATGTACATCATGGTGAAAACGGCCACGGACAAGTCGGTGAACAGCCTGAGCCAGATGCAAAAACGGCTGAATCTGATGCCGCTGGGTGAGATCCGCCGCTTCAAGGGGGTGGGAGGACGCAGCAAAATCCGCGATCTGATGATGAGCGATCCGCTGAATGCGGACGTTATTCACAGTATGCGCACCCAGATCATGCTCAGCAGCCATCCGCTGCAGGTGATTACCGTGACGTCGGCGGAGGGTGGAGAGGGACGGACGCTGCTGGCGAATCTGCTGGCGAGCTCCTTCAGCTTCGACCAGAAAACGCTGCTAATCGATATGGACTTCTTTAACAGCGACGGGCTGTCGGGCGAGCTGGGCTCACCGAAGGCGCCAGGCGTGGCAGAAGTGCTGCGCGGCGACAACGCGACCGACAACGTGCTGGTGAAGATCAACGATAATCTCGATTTCCTGCCGCGCGGCAATACGCCGGTCTCGGCGCTGCTGCTGCTGTCGCCTGAACGGTTAAAACCGCTGATTGATTCGCTGCGTAGCCGCTACCAGCGCATCATTGTCGATGTCGCCGCCGTGAATCAGAGCCAGGAAGTGCAGCTGGTTAACCAGGTAACGGACGGCCTGATCTTTGTCCTCAAAGCGGGTCTGAACACCGCCGACACCACTGGACCGGCGATTGAGAAAGCGACCCACCACCACAATGTGATTATCGGCGGCGTGCTGAACCAGGTCGTGGATAAAAATCTGGAGAGTAAAGAGGGACTGCGTTCACTTAACTACCATACGCATGAACTGATGAATAACACAGGCCGGGCATGAGTCTTCTCAAGAGCGCCTCCACGATCGCAGGGTCATCAGTTATTTCACAGCTGATTGGTGCCCTGTCGATCTGGCTCATTTCGCATAAGTACGATCTTGGCGAAGTGGGGCTCTACGCGCTCAACTACAGTATTGCCCTGATTGGGGCGCAGGTCTGCACCTTTGCCTCGCAGCTGTTGATCCCCAGACAACAGGATGACGAGCTGGCCCAGAATGTGGTGTTTTGTCTCCTGCAAAGCCTGACCATCGCCATTCCTTATGCGGTGCTGACGGGCTGGCTGTTTCACCAGAATATGCTCTTTCTTTACCTGCTCACGCTCTCGAATACCTGGGTGCTGGTCGCCGAGAACCTGTCGCTGCGTACGGCAAACTTTCGCTTTCTGGTGGTGCAACGCATCTCCGTCTCGGTGGTGGTGGTGGTCTCCGTGCTGCTCACCCACCAGGTGATGGCGTTTTACTGGATGTGGGCGATCCTGATGATGGCGCTGACCAGCGCCTGCATTCTGCGGGCGTTTGATATTCGCACCGTCACCCTGCATCACCTGTGGCCCTCCAGTAACCTGGCGTTCCTGAAAAAAAATATCCACCACATTACCAAAGTGGGCAGTGCCGAAGTGCTGGCGATGGCTAATAACAACCTGCCGATTATGCTCATCAACTTCTGGTTCTCGGCCTTAACGGCGGGCTATTTCTCGGTGGTGAGCCGCTTCTGTCTGGCCCCGGTGGTGATTGTCGGCAATGCGGTGCGGAACACCATTTTCTCGAAATGGTCGATAGATTTCAGAAACAACGTCTTCAACTACGAAGAGTACACGAAGGTCCGTCTGCTGCTGTTGGTGCTGGGGGTGATCTGCACGCTGGGGGTCTTCATCTTCTACCCGATTGTGATGAATCTGGGCTTCAGCGAGGAGTGGATCGCCTCCGTGCCGACCTCGCGCTATATGCTGCCCTACCTCTTCCCGGCGCTGGCGGTCTGTCCGCTGACGGTGATTGAACTGATTTTCGGCTCGCACCGCTACTTCCTGCGGATCCAGCTTGAACAACTGGCGATTGTGGTTATCGCGTTCCTCGTTGTGCCCTATTTTTACAATGACTATGCGACCTCCATCATCTTATTTTCGATTCTGACGTTCATTCGCTACGCCTTCATCTACCTGAAGGTGAATAAGCGCGCCGACATTCTGAAAAACGGGTCAGTGGCATCATGAATCTTAATACCGGACATTACTTACAAACCTTCACCCTGCTGACCCTCATCTTCATCGGGCTGGTGCAGTACTTCACCGGTGAGTTGGCGGTGCTGTGGCTCCCCTTCTTCATGACGATGCTGATGGCCGGTTTCCTCGTGCTGCAAACCCGCCATGAACCCGTGCGGCTGGATGCGCAGGAAGCGATTGTTCTGACGTTGTATCTCTCGTTTATCGTGCTGGCGGGGATTTCGACCCTGTTCCAGGGCGGGGCGCTGATTACCCTTATCGGGTTTAAGAATGAGATTGCGCTCTCGCTGGTGATGCTCTGCCTTCTGCTGGGCTTCTGCCGGGAATCGCAGATCTATCAGGTGACGCGCGGCCTGTACTGGATTTTTTATATCCAGTTCCCGGTTGCGCTCTACCAGCTCCTCTTTGTGGTGCCGCAGCGCGTGGCGTTACACGGCGAAGAGGAAAAATGGGACTCCGTGGTGGGGACGTTCGGTGGTGACCCGATGGGTGGCGGCAACACCGCGGCGATGGGGCTGTTCTGTCTGCTGATCATGCTGCTGAAGGTCTCGGAGTATAAGCATGGGCTGACCAGCTTTAAAAACATGGCGTTGCATATCGCGCTGGGGTTTGTGATGTGCATTATTGGTGAAGTGAAATTCGTGATCCTGCTGTCGCCGTTGCTGCTGGGCTGGGTGTGGCTTATGCCCTCCTGGGTCAAAGAGGCGAGTCGGGTGAATTTAGCCGTGCTGCTCTCCATTCTGGTGGCGATGGTGTTGTTAATCGGGCTGGCCATTGTCATTCTCGCCTACAGCTATACCGCCGCTTATGGCATCGATATGTCGGAGAACCCGTTCACGGTTTTCTTTGGTTCACTCAGCTATATTTTCGACCCGAATTTCATCTTGCCAGGCGGGGAGATCGGGCGTTTTACTACCCTGACGTTCTGGCTCCAGCATAACGACCTGTCGGGGTTGCCGGGCACGCTGTTCGGCTACGGGCTGAATGCCACCAACAGCGGTAGCTTCCTCTCGCCAGGTTTCCTGAATCAGGTCTATAACCTGATCCTCGACAGTACCGCCATGAGTATGCTGCTCTGGGAAGTGGGCGTGGTGGGCACGCTTATATTTATTGGGCTATTTGTTTATATACTGAAAGTGGTTCAGCCTGAACCTCTGTTATCCGTTGACCAAATTGATAAACAAGATCTCCAGCTTCTGAGCTTTGCACCGGCATTTAATGTTTTTGCCATCGCCTGTCTGCTTAGTCTGCCCTACAGTCAGATACTGATGATCGTGCCAATGCTGCAATTCTTATTCTATTTATCTTTAGGTTCCAGCTTGATTATCCGCCGGACCGTACGCCGTTATACGGGGCTCTATTGATGTACAAACCGTTTATTACCGTAAGTATTAAAACGTTTAACGAAGCCGAGTGTATTGAGAAAACCATCGACAGTATTCGCAGCCAGATCGTTGAGTATCCGCATAAAATTATCGTTGCCGACAGTCTTTCTACGGATAACACCCAGCAGCTGGCCAGCGATAAAGGGGTGATGGTGGTGTCGTTAACCGAACCGGCAGACCGCTGTTGCGGTGTCGGGCATCAGCTGGGCTACCTTCACAGCGAAGGGGAGTTCATTCTGCTGATGGATGGCGATATGGAGCTGGAGCCGGGCTTTATCGATCGGGCGGTGGCGTTTCTGCAGGAAAATCCTGGCTATGCTGGCGTGGCCGGCACGGTGGAGATGGACGACGCCTCAAACTATGAGTTTACCTCCCGCAAACAGCGCATCAATAAGATCTATCCGCTGGGCGACTGCGACCATTTAGGTGGTGGCGGCCTGTATCGCCTGTCGGCGATTGCCGACATCGGTTATCTGACCAACCGCAGCCTGCACGCCTATGAAGAGGCGGAGCTGGGCATTCGCCTGCTGACCGCGGGCTACAAACTGCATCGCCTGAACGTGCCCTATTTCCGCCATACCTCCTACACCATGCCGACCTTTAAAATGCTGCGCTATCGCTGGAAAAGCGGGTTTCATCAGGCGCCGGGAGAACTGCTGCGCAGCGCATGGGGCAAGCCCTGGTTTCGCGATGCGCTGATGCTAGTGAAAAACGAAGTGATTTTCGCAAGTTACATCTTTATCGTTCTGATTGTGTTCTTCACTTTCGACGTCAGCCTGATCGACATTGCGCTGCTGCCGTTGCTGGCCTTCATCCTGCTGAAAACCATTCGCAACCGCTCATTAAAAAACGGCCTCAACAGCGTGATTAATCTGGCGGTGCTCTCTGCCGGGCTGGTTAAAGGCCTTTTCCACCCCCTTCGCGATCCCAGGGTGCCACCGGGCAATAAAGTTATTCATGAGCAGGTAGAGTAATGAAAGTCTTACTGGTGAATAAGTTCTTCTTTATTAAAGGAGGAGCTGAAACGGTCTATTTTCAGGAACGTAACATGCTGAAAGAGGCCGGGGTGGAGGTAATTGATTTCTCAATGCAGCACGAGAAAAATTTTCCCTCTGACTATGCGGACTACTTCGTCACTAATGTGGATTACCACAAAGAGGGCGGCCTGCTGGCGGGAGCAAAAACCGCCATCAGCTTTATTCACAACCGGGAGGCGTGCAAAAAAATGCTAGCGCTGCTGCAACAGACGCGCCCGGAGATCGTCCATTTCCACAATATTTATCATCAGTTGACGCCTGCGCTGATTAAAGTCGCCCGGGATTTCGGCTGTAAGACGGTGCTAACCGCTCACGACTATAAAATTATGTGTCCCTCCTACTCTATGCTGCGTGACGGCAAGGTGTGTGATGCCTGCGTGACGGGCAGCGTGTTTAATGCGTTTCGCTATCGCTGCCAGGAGGGCTCGGCGGCGAAGAGTTTGCTGCTGTCCTTAGAAGCGACCTGGCAGTACATCGCGCAAAATTATCAGGCGCTGGATGTGATTGTCTCCCCGAGCGAATTTCTGCGTAACGAGCTGAGGCGCTCGCTGCCGGACTCCCGTATCGATGTCATCGTGAACGGTATTGACGATAGTCAGCAGCCGGAAGAGGGCCCGGACGAAGGCTATCTGCTCTACGTTGGCCGCCTGAGCCGTGAAAAAGGGGTGCCGACGCTGACCCAGGCGCATCAGCTTATGCGGAATAAAATGCCGTTAAAGGTGGTCGGCCACGGGCCGCTGTATGACGACATGGTAAAAACCTTCCCCCATGCGGAGTTCCTCGGCTATGTGCAGCAAGGGCCGGAGCTGGATGCGCTGATTAAACATGCCCGGGCGGTGGTGCTGCCTTCTGAATGTTATGAGAACTGCTCCATGGCGGTACTGGAGGCGATGTCGTTCGCCCGCCCGGTGGTGGGGGCCCGAATTGGCGGCATCCCGGAGCAGATACGACACGGTATTGAAGGATTGCTGTTTGAACCTGGCAACGCTCAGGATCTGGCCGATGCGCTGGACGAGATCGCGGAAAACCCGCAGCAGGCCCGGGAGATGGGGCAGAAAGGCCGCGAAAGACTTTGCCAGAAATACTCACTGCGTAAGCACATGGAGACGTTGCAGGCGCTCTACCGCGAGCTGCTCGACGGGCGATAACATGGCAAAAAAAATCACGGTGTTGGGTACCCGCGGCATCCCGGATGTCTTAGGCGGCGTCGAAACCCATTGTCAGAATCTCTACCCGGCTATCCGCCAGCAGTGTGAGGTGGAGATTTGCGTTATTGCCCGGTCACCCTACGTACCCTACCGGCGCTCACGCTACAAAAACGTGGAGACCCTGGCGCTGTGGGCGCCCAAAAAACGCAGTTTTGAGGCCATTGTGCACTCTGTTATTGCTGCGTTGAGGACATTCGTCGATCGATCCGATATTGTTCATGTTCACGCCATCGGGCCGGGTCTCGTGGTGCCGCTGTTACGCCTGCTGGGTAAACGCGTAGTCTTTACCCATCACGGGCCGGATTACGATCGCCAGAAGTGGGGCAAGATGGCGAAAAAAATCCTGATGCTCGGCGAGAAAGTGGCGGTGAAGTATGCCCACGAAGTGATTGTGATCTCCGAGGTGATCAACCAGCTGATCCAGCAGAAATACCACCGTTATGATGCACATCTGATCTACAACGGGGTTAACGTGCCGGGCCCGCTGGATAAAGAGACGATCGATAAGATCCTCGGGCGCTACGAGCTGCAGCCCGAGCGCTATATCGTGATGGTCGGGCGCTTTGTGGAAGAGAAGGGGATGCATGATGCCATCGCCGCATACCAACAGTCGGGCCTGACGCTGCCGCTGGTGCTGGTGGGAGATGCGGATCATCCCTCGGAGTACAGTTTGCGTTTGAAACAGCTCGCGTTTGACACGCCTGGCGTGGTGATGACGGGGTTTTTAAAGGGCGAGGCGTTGCAGGTTGTCTTCTCTCAGGCGTCGCTCTTTGTGATGCCATCGTACCATGAGGGTTTACCCATTGCGCTGCTTGAGGCGATGTCCTATTCCCTGCCAGTGGTGGTGAGCGATATCCTGCCGAACCTCGAGGTCGGTTTGCCGGATGAAACCAGTTTTAAGCTGGGAAACGTTGCTGATTTAGCAGCAAAAATGGCAAGCCAGGCGCATTTGCCCCGCGTTGATTACGGCGATTTTCTGAAGCGTTACAACTGGGATGAAATCGCCAGGAAAACCGTCTCCATTTACCACAAATTAGACAAATCAATAGGTTAAAATTGACCAGTAAGCCCAGAAACCCGATCGTTATCGATCGTTTTTACGAAGTGCTTGATAAGAACGTGACCGCTCAGCTGACGCCTGAGCAAAAAGAGGAGATCGAGAGCGCGATCGTCTCGATCACCCTGGCGTCGCGGCACCGGATCGATATCCGTAAAAGTTTCCCTTTCTTCGGCAAACGCCTCTATATGGTGTTTTTACTGGGGCGGGATCTCCGCACGCGGTCGCGCCCGGAGTCAAAGCTGTCGCGTATCGTGGTCACTTTTCTCATTCTGTTTGCCACGCTGTTCCTGCTGTGTTGCGTGCTGCTGACGCTCTATATGATCAAATCAGCCCTGGGGATAGACCTGTTCCAGCACTTTCACGTCGGGATCTGGGACTGGTGGCTCAACCTGAAATATCAGTAATTAACAGGAGCCATATGGCCCCTGTTTACCCTGCCGGTAGTCAGGCGTTGTAGCCGTCGGGGTTGTTCTTCTGCCAGTTCCAGGCGTCGCGCATCATTTCATCTAAATTGCGCGTCGCCTGCCATCCGAGAAGCTGGCGCGCCAGCGATGAATCTGACCAGCACTCTGCCACATCGCCGGATCGCCTGCCAACGATGCGGTAATTGATTCTGGTCTGCGCCGCTTTTTCGAATGCTTTGATCAGGTCAATCACCGAATAACCGACGCCGGTACCGAGGTTGATGACCTTGAAAGCGTCCCCTTCGTCTTTATGATCCAACGCCGCCAGGTGGCCGTGGGCCAGGTCCATCACATGAATATAATCACGGATGCCCGTTCCGTCAGGCGTGGGATAGTCATCGCCAAAGACGGTCAGACACGGCAGCTTGCCGATAGCAACCTGAGAAATATAGGGTACAAGATTATTAGGGATCCCGTTTGGATCTTCTCCCAGGCGCCCGGAAGGGTGCGCCCCCACCGGATTAAAATAGCGCAGGCAAGTGATCCTGAATTGCGGTTGCGCCGCCGCGAAATCTCGCAAAATCTGCTCCACCATCAGCTTGGAAGTGCCGTATGGGTTAGTTGTACCGCCGGTAGGGGACTTTTCGCTTAAGGGAACGGTATCGGGATTGCCATAAACCGTGGCCGAGGAGCTGAAAATAAGGCTGGCGACACCCGCCTGCTGCATTTCCTGTAGAAGCACCATCGTCCCGGCCACATTATTTTCATAATAGGCGAGAGGATGTGCAATAGATTCAGATACCGATTTAAGGCCAGCGAAGTGAATGACGTCGGTGATGCTGTGTTGAGTGAAAAGGCTTTTTAAAGAGTCGCGATCCAGAATGTCAGCAATACAGACTATTGGCCGTTTGCCCGTTAATTCTGCGACCCGGATTAATGACTCCTGCGAGGCATTTGAAAGGTTATCAATGACAACGACCTCTTCTCCCCGCTCGAGTAATGCCAGTACCGTATGTGAACCAATATAGCCTGCACCGCCCGTAACCAGAATCGCCATATTAACGCCCTCAAAAAGCCAGCAGTGGCCCGCGCACTGACGTGGCGGAGCAGGGGAGCTCTTTTACAGTGTTTATCCTGTCACTCTGGTTAGATTAGTTCTGAATACCGCTATTGTCACTTAGCTAAAAAGACGCTTGCGGTGATTCACCATCACTTTATAGGCCAGCTTTTTAAGGGTGGAAAGTAGGCTGAAAGTCAGGTGTTTTGTATCGTAGACAATATAGTTATCGGTAAAGTTTAACGTGTGGATACCGTCACTGTTATTAATCGACGGGCTTATTTTACCGACCAACTTTTCTTCATATTTATGCGGCGTCAGATTGGTCAATTCCTTGATGAATATGGATTTTCCATAAAACCCAGCACTGCACTCCTGGGTAAAGAGGTAGGTTTTATCGTTGATCGAGTAGGGCTTTCCGGCGCCTCTGGCATGCATATTACAGATATCCAGGTCAGGAGAAATTTGCTGCCAGTCACCGAGAATAGCGTCTGAGGTGTGGATCACTAGCTCATTGTCCATGGTGGTGGAGGCCATGAAATTCACGCCATTCAGCTCAAAGATTACGTTATCCGTCACGGCCATATCGGAAACCAGGACTTTCACCTTTTCCCAGCGCGCGGGAAAATCAACCGACTGGAACAAAATGACCTCTTTCCGCTCTGCCGATTCCGGGATCATAAACAGTTTGCCGTCGAGTTCGAACAGGAAGGGAAAGGAGAGATGACATTTTAAGTCGTCAAACCCCTCGAGCTTAACGTCTTCTATCTCCTCCAGGTCTTTATTAAGGACACGGCAGCGCAGTACCCCCTTTGAGGTGAGGAAGGAGAAAGCTTCATAAAAAACATACAGCCGTTCACCTTTATCGATAATAAAAGGATCGGCCTGGAAAATATATTTTTTATCAAGCTGCCGTGCTTTCGCATTACAGAGAATATCCAGCGTGTTTTCCGGGAAAACATGCTGGCCGTGGCTGTTGATGACCATAATGTCCCAGGACTCATGGAAGAACAGCTTCTTGATTATTCTGTTATTTTTATTGAACATTTTACCATGGTACTCATGAGTAAATATGAATAAACTCAGAAATAAGCGGTGTCTTTAGTCCCAGAAGTATGAAAGGTGAATCATAACACTCGCTCTTCCCGCGCAGTAACATATCAACATTAGCCCAGCGTTTACGCATGGAAATAGTAATATTGGGTGAGTCCGGGAATATATCGTGTGAAATAAAATCTTCTCTGTTGGATGTAACACTCTGGGGAAAGGAGTATTTAATGTGCATTTACAAACTGCCACGCCGTAAAAATCGGTTGTTACTTCTGGTCGCCGGAGCACTGCTATTCCTTTCAGATGGCGCCTGGGCGGAGAGCGCAGACAGGTTACAAACGGTGAATCCGGCCGCCCTTAGCGGTCCTCTGGCAAACCCGGGAAACGGTGTTGCCCGTTTTCACGATCAGGACTTAAGCATTGCCGACTATCCGGCGACGGGTCTTGAGTATCGACGCTACTACTGGCGCGAAGTGGAACCGCGAGAAGGAGAGTACAATTTTGCGCTGGTGGATGAGGGGTTTGCTGCTGCGGCCGCGCATCAGCCGGCCATGAATGTCGGTCTGCGGTTTATGATCCTCGATGGGCCGGAGTCTGGCTCAGAGATCCCCCAGTGGCTTATCGATAAAGGGATCAAAGGCACCTGGACGCCGGATCACAAAACCTTTGCCCCCGATCTGGACGACCCCACCTATATGGCTTATGCCCGGCGCCTGCTGCAGGCGTTTGGCGCGCGCTATAACAATAACCCGGAACTGGCGTTCATTGATATCGGGATGGTCGGCGCATGGGGAGAGTGGCACAACAGCAATTTCCCGAACCTGCCGCCGTTACAGGAGCGCTATCCGCCCGCGCTGCTCAACCAATACGTTGATATGCATTTCAGCGCCTTTCCTGACACACCCAAAATCATGTTGATTAACGGCTATGATTCCGTGGCCTATGCGGCAAAAAAAGGGGCTGGCTGGCGGGCGGACTGCTGGGGAGACTGGCGTAACTTCAGCCCCACATGGAGCCACATGGCCAAAGATTACCCGGAACGTATCGCGGCGACGCAGTCAGCCTGGCCGGGGTTCAACGAGGCATGGAAAAAAGCGCCGGTCAGTCTGGAGATTTGCGGTCATATGGCGGAATGGCTGACCGAGCAGAAGTATACGCGCGAAGAGGTACAGGCCACCTTTGACTGGGCGCTGGCGCAGCATGCCAGCACCCTGAACATTAAATCTACCGAAATACCGAAGGTCTATCGCGATATCGTCGACAAGGCGCTGGCCAAAATAGGCTATCGCTTCCGGGTGGTATCGCTGACCCATCCGGCGAGCGTGCATGCAGGAGAGGCCCTGTCGCTCAATAGCCAATGGTCAAATGAGGGTGTGGCGCCCGTTTATCTGCGTTATACGCTGGCCTGGCGGCTGCAGGACAATCAGGGGAGCACGGTTGCCCAGGGCAGCGCCGGGGATGATATCCGTCAGTGGCTGCCGGGCAGGCACAGTTCGGCTTATCAGCTGGCTACCCCGCGTAACCTTGCGGCAGGACGCTATCAGTTGGATGTGGCATTGGTGGATAAACACAACAAAGCGCGTATTCAGCTGGCTAACGAGGGGAAACGCAATGATGGCTGGTACCGGCTGTCGACGGTGATGATTGAGTGAGGGGCGGTTTGGGTTAGCCAGAACACAGGAAAGCAAAAACCCGCCTTTTGGGCGGGTTCTTTAAATAGTGGTGCCCGGACCCGGACTAACGCCGGAGGCGTTGAACAGCGTGCTTGCCGCGCTGGCCCCGAAGGGGTGAGCCGCTTGCGGCGAATAATCGAACATCGTTCGATGAAGAGTCCGGCTCTCAGAAAGCAAAAACCCGCCTTTTGGGCGGGTTCTTTAAATAGTGGTGCCCGGACTCGGAATCGAACCAAGGACACGGGGATTTTCAATCCCCTGCTCTACCGACTGAGCTATCCGGGCAACGAGGCGCATTAAACCGTAATCACATACAATCGTCAACCTTATTTCGGGAATTGCTGTTCAACTGCTTAAGTTTGCGGCAATCTGTCGGTTTGCGCGTCGATTTTGCACAAATCTTCCAGACAGAAAAACTATCTCAGGCAATGCTGACAGCGAAAAAGGGGGCGCGACGGTGAAAGACTGGCTTGAGCTGCGACAGCATGCGGATACGGGAATAGAAACGATCAAGGCGCACTTTGAAGGGCATGCCTTTGATCCTCACTGGCACGACAGCTATCTGGTTGGTATCACCCTCAGCGGTACCCAGCAGTTCCATTGCCGTCGTGAACGTCATCGTAGCCATCCGGGTGATGCGTTTCTGCTTGAGCCGGGCGAGATCCACGACGGTGATGCCCCTGTTGCGGGGGGCTTCACCTATCTGACGTTCTATCTCGATGAGCGCTGGTTGACCCAGACCCTGCATGGCCTGTATGACTCGACACCCGGAAGCTATTCGCTGCATTTCACGCAGACCTTGACCCGCGAGCCGCAACTGGTCCGCGCCATTGGCGACACCTTTGCGACGCTGCACACTGACGAGATGAAGATCGTCCAGCAAAGCACGATGGATAATCTGCTCTCTCAACTGACCTCCCATTGCTACTGGCGCAGAAAATTGCCCTCACAGTTGCAGAGCGCGGCGGTGGCGCACCGGGCGCGGGACTATCTCTATGCCCACCTGGGCGACAATATTGGCCTCTCCGATCTGGCACGGGAGACCGGCACCGATCGCTTCACACTCACCCGTTGCTTTAAGCGCGAGTTTCACCTGGCACCCCATGCCTGGCTGATTCAGCTGCGGCTGGCGAAAGCGCGGCAGTTTCTGGCGCGTGGGGATCAGCCCGTCGATGTAGCGGCAGCGCTGGGGTTTGCCGATCAAAGCCATTTAGGGAGCTGGTTCCAGCGCGCCTATCGCATTACGCCTGCCCACTACCGTAGGTTGTGCACAAACCTTCCAGACGTTTCCAGAAAATAACGGCAATGTCAGGGCTCTTATAAAAAGGAGCCACCTGTGAATATGTTGCCGTTTCTGTTGTTTGCTTTTGTCGCCTCGATAACCCCAGGCCCCACCAATATCCTTATTCTGACCAACAGTCAGCACTACGGCGTGAAGGCGACCCTGCCTGCGCTGGTGAGCGCCTGCGCGGCAGCGAGCACCATTGTGCTGATTTCGGGGGCCGGAGCGGGCGAGATACTGAGGCAGTATCCACTGGTGCGCCAGGTGATGAGCTGGGCCGGGGTGTTGTGGTTAAGCTGGATGAGCTGGCAGCTTTTTTGCGCGCCTGCGGCAAATTTATCCGGGCATAATTATACCCGCTTCACCGCGCGTGCCGCGGCGCTATTGCAGGTTATCAATCCCAAAACCTGGATGATGGCGCTGGCGGTAGTCAGCCTGTTTGCGCCAGCGGGAGAGGGGACATTACGGGAGATCGCGCTGATGGCGCTCTGCTTTTTACTGATTTCGGTGGCCTGCCTGCTGTGCTGGGCATGGCTGGGGCAGGCGGTAAACAGGCTGTTTCGCACCCCTGCCGCCATGGTGCGTTTTCAGCGCCTGATGGCGCTCTGTCTCTTCATTTCCGCCTGGGCGGGGATGCTGGCTTAGGTCAGCGCCCCACCTTTGCGACATTGCGCGAAGTGCAGGATATCTTCCGCCAGTCGCTGGGCAGTATCGACATCGGCCTGGCTTCGATTCACCAGCATCCGGCTAAGACAGCCTTCTATGATCAGATCCATCTGCTTTGCCACCATTGCCGGGTCGTCCACTTCGAGGGTGGTCAGCAGCTCATGCGTAAAGTCATGTGAGGCGCGTTTTTGCTGATCGGCCAACTGGTGGATCGGGTGGCCGGGATCCGGGTAAAAGGTGCAGGCGGCAATAAACAGACAGCCCGGATAGCGGTGATTACGCACGCATTCGGTGAGCGCGGAATAGCGCGCCAGGAGCTTTTGCTCCGCCGAGAGCTCCGTGTTAAGCATCAGTTGCCTGCGCCAGGTGTCCACCTGCTGGCTAAGGTAGCGCAGGGCATCGTACAGGAGCGCTTCTTTATCGGGCCAGAAACGACGTAGTTCATCCAGAGGATAATTGACACGTTCAGCAACCATCTCTAGCGAGGTGCTGGCTATCCCTTGTATTTCAAGCAACTGTAGGGTTGCGCCCAGAACATCTTCACGTTGCACGGTTTATTCCTCCGTCTACTTTCGTACTTTCCCGCTTAAAGTGTCGTTTACGGTTGGCGATTGCGCAAATGCGCACTGAACGCGGCGGCATTCATAAAGCCCGTTACCCGTTGAGCATGCTGCTCTTCACCCTGAGCGTTGAAAAACAGGATGGTGGGCAGACCGAGCACGTTGAGCGCCTTCAGCAGGGCCTTGTCCTCTGGACCGTTCGCCGTGACGTTGGCCTGCAAAAGGACGGTATCGTTCAGGGCGTTTTGCACCTGCGGGTCGCTGAAGGTGTATTTTTCAAACTCCTTGCAGGCGACGCACCAGTCGGCGTAGAGGTCGAGCATCACCGGCTTTCCTTGCGCCTGAGCCAGCGCGCGGTGTAAGTCGTCGACGTTCTTAACCGGCATAAAATTCAGGTGGGCCTGGCTTTGCGCGGCCGGCGCGCCAAATGCCCAGTCCTGTAGCGGACGCACGCTGACCAGCGCGGCGGCCAGCAGCAGAATTTGCACAATGCGGACCCAGGGCTTGCGGGCACTAAGGCTGCTGATAAAGGCCCAGCTAAAGAAGGCCACGCCCAGCATTGCCCACAGGCGCTGACCCCACACATCGCCAATGACGCGCTCGAGCAGGAAGACCGGCAGCGCCAGGATGACAAAGCCAAACGCGGTTTTGACCGTCTCCATCCACGGGCCGCTTTTCGGCAGCAGACGGTTACCGAATACCGTCACCAGAATCAGCGGCAGACCCATTCCCAGGGCATAGAGATAGAGCGTGCCACCGCCGAGCCACATATTGCCGCTCTGGGCGATGTAGAGCAGGATCGCGCTGAGTGGCGCCGTGGTGCAGGGCGAGCAGATCAGCCCGGCGATGGCGCCCATGGCAAACACGCCCCCCACGGAGCCGCCCTGCTGACGGTTGCTCATCAGCGTTAAGCGGGTTTGTAGAGACGAGGGCAACTGCAGGCTGAAGAGACCAAACATCGACAGCGCCAGCAGGATAAAGACGATCGACAGCCCGATGAGCACCCAAGGATGCTGGAGCGCCGCCTGAAACTGCAGCCCAGCCGCCGCGACGATCAGGCCGAGAGCGGTATAGGTGAGCGCCATCCCCTGCACGTAGCTAAACGCCAGCAACAGCGCGCGGGCAGTAGAGAGGCGCTGCTTACCGCCGAGCACGATGCCGGAGATAAGCGGATACATAGGCAACACGCAGGGCGTGAAGGCGATGCCAATGCCGATCAGCAAGGCCCAGAAGGCGGAGAAGGGCAGTTCACTGCCGCTATTGTGTGGGGCCGTTTTCCCCTTCTCAGGAGAGACGGGAGCGGATACAGCAGCCGCTTTGACTTCGCTCAGCGGCACCACTTTCGTCTCTGGTGGATAGCATAGCCCGGCGTCGGCACAGCCCTGATAAGTGACCGTCAGGGTGGCGCCTTTGGCGGCCTGATCCACCGTCACGGGAACTGACAGCTGGCCCCGGTAGATTTCGCTTTTGCCGTAGAATTCGTCTTCGTGGGCGACGCCAGCAGGCAACTGGAGTTTGCCGACCTGCGCCTGAGCGGGGGTGATGCTGATCTGCTTGCGATAGAGGTAATATCCCTCCTTCACATTCCAGTTGAGAGTCAGTTCGTGCTGGTTTTGCTGAAAATCGAAGACGAAAGCCCGATCGGCAGGGGTGAAGTTCGAGCGGCCGGGTGCATCAAACAACCCGGCAAAGACTGATGTGCTGCACAGCAGCAGGATTAGCGTAAGGAAGCGTTGAGCCATGAGAGATAGTCGTTATCGCCGTGAAGCACTGGCAGCACCAGCAGCTCCGGAGTCTGGTAAGGGTGATGCGATTTGAGGCAGTCGAGGAGCGCTTGCTGTTTCGCCACGCTCGATTTGAGCAGCATCTGCACTTCATACTCCTGTTCCAGTTTGCCTTCCCAGTAGTAAAGGGAGGTGGCGCCGGGGAGGATGGTCACACAGGCGGCGAGCTTTTCTGCCAGGACTTTGGCCGCCAGATCCTGAGCGGTCGCTTCATCGGGGGCGGTACAGAGTACAACAACAGTGTCAGGCGTGTTCACAGGTCGACCTCGTTATCGCAAAAAAATCACTATACCACGACGGGACGCTGCTCATTAATGAATCGGGCCGCTAAGCGGCCCGACTTTAACTCTTTTTACAACCAAAAAGGATTTACAGCACAATCCCGCCGATGATGAAGCCGAGGATCACGCACAGGGTAATGGCGATCACGCCCGGGATCAGGAAGGCGTGGTTAAAGACATATTTACCGATGCGGGTTGAGCCGGTGTCATCCATCTCGACGGCTGCCAGCAGCGTCGGGTAGGTAGGCAGCACAAACAGCGCGGAGACGGCAGCAAAAGAGGCAATGGCGGTGAGCGGTGAAACGCCCAGCATCAGCGCCGCAGGCATCAGCGCCTTGGTGGTGGCCGCCTGAGAGTAGAGCAGGGTCGCGGCAAAGAAGAGCACCACCGCCAGCAACCACGGATAGTTATGCAGCAGGTCGCCCGCCACGGTCTGGATGTCGGTGATGTGCGCTTTCACGAAGGTATCGCCCAGCCAGGCCACGCCCAGTACACACACGCAGGCGCTCATACCGGATTTAAAGGTGCTGGCGTTGAGCACTTCGCTGGTGTCGATTTTACAGGTGATACTAATGAGCGTGGCGATGGTCAGCATGAACACCACGATCGCTTCGTTACGCGGCAGGACCGGGTTCTTGATCAGCCCAACGGTATCGCTGATGGCGGTGGCGTAGAACATCACCGCGACAATGCCGATCAGGAACAGCAGCACGGAGCGTTTCGCGTGTGGCTTCAGGATAAACGCCTGGCTGCCGCGCAGCTTCACTTCGCCTTTTGCCAGACGCTCCTGATAGACCGGGTCGTCTTTCAGCTCGGCGCCGAGGAAGTTACAGAACACCGCGGTGATCATCACAGCAATCAGGGTCACCGGAATACAGATCGCCAGCAGCGTCAGGTAGCTCACGCCCAGCGGCTCAAGGATACCGGCAAAGAACACCACTGCCGCCGAAATGGGCGAGGCGGTGATGGCAATCTGCGAGGCGACAACGGCAATAGAGAGCGGACGGGAGGGACGGATGCCCTGCTCTTTTGCCACTTCGGTTATCACCGGCAGGGTGGAGAATGCGGTATGGCCAGTACCGGCCAGAATGGTCATAAACCAGGTGACCAGCGGAGCAAGGAAGGTAATGTATTTTGGATGACGGCGCAGCATACGCTCCGCCAGGCTCACCAGGTAGTCCATACCGCCTGCAACCTGCATGGCTGCGATAGCGGCGATAACGGCCATGATGATTTCAATTACGTCAAACGGAATAGCGCCGGGTTTAATCTGGAGAAAGAGAGTGAGGACAAGTACGCCGAGACCACCGGCGAAACCGATGCCGATCCCCCCGAGTCTTGCGCCTAAGTATATCGCCAACAGGACGATGACGAGTTCTGCTCCGAACATAAGTGCCTACCTTGCTCATTAACAAGTTGATATTAAATTGTTGTGTTTTGGTAACGCCTAAAAACAAAAAAGGCACGTCATCTGACGTGCCTTCATGAAGTTTAACCTGAACTATTATTGTTCACTTTCATCCGTATATCTTTTTGCTTTATAGGCCGGGTGCATTAAGTTTTGCGCCGAGAAGATATCATCCAGCTCGGCTTCTGTCAGCAAGCCACGTTCAAGTACGACCTCTCGCACGCTCTTACCGGTTTCTGCACAGATCTTACCGACGATGTCGCCGTTGTGGTGACCGATGAACGGGTTGAGGTAAGTGACGATACCGATGGAGTTATAGACGTAGCTTTCACATACCGCTTTGTTGGCGGTGATGCCGTTGATGCATTTTTCCAGCAGGTTGTAGCAGGCGTTGGTCAGGATATGAATGGATTCAAACATCGCCTGGCCAATCACCGGTTCCATAACGTTCAGCTGCAGCTGACCCGCCTCGGAAGCCATGGTAACGGTAATGTCGTTGCCGATGACCTTGAAGCAGACCTGGTTAACCACTTCTGGCACTACCGGGTTCACTTTGGCTGGCATGATGGAGGAGCCCGCCTGCAGTTCCGGCAGGTTGATTTCATTCAGACCGGCACGCGGCCCGGAAGAGAGCAGGCGCAGGTCGTTACAGATCTTGGAGAGTTTCACCGCCAGGCGTTTCAGCGCACTGTGCACCATCACGTAGGCGCCGCAGTCTGATGTGGCTTCAATCAGGTCTTCTGCTGGCACCACCGCCAGGTTAGAGACTTCGGCCAGCTTCTGCACCGCCAGCTGCTGATAGCCGTCCGGGGTATTCAGGCGCGTACCGATGGCCGTTGCGCCCAGGTTCACCTCAAGCAGCAGCTCAGAGGAGCGCATCAGGTTTTTGGTCTCTTCATTGAGCAGCACGTTAAATGCGTGGAACTCCTGACCAAGGGTCATTGGTACCGCGTCCTGCAGCTGGGTACGGCCCATTTTCAGGATGTCCTGGAATTCGACGGCCTTGTTCTGGAAACCTTCGCCCAGCTGGTTAATGGCATCAACCAGCTTCACGATGGAAGCGTATACGGCGATACGGAAACCGGTCGGATAGGCGTCGTTGGTAGACTGGCATTTATTGACGTGATCGTTCGGGTTCAGGTACTGGTACTCACCTTTCTGGTGGCCCATCAGCTCAAGGCCGATGTTTGCCAGTACCTCGTTGGTATTCATATTCACTGACGTACCCGCGCCGCCCTGATAGACGTCCACCGGGAATTGATCCATGCACTTGCCGTTGTTCAGCACTTCATCGCAGGCGGCGATGATGGTATTGGCGATACTTTTCGGAATGGTTTGCAGCTCTTTGTTTGCCATTGCTGCCGCTTTCTTCACCATTACCATGCCACGCACAAACTCAGGGATATCACTGATTTTGCTGTTGCTGATGTAGAAGTTTTCAATCGCTCTCAGAGTGTGAATACCATAGTAGGCATCCGCTGGAACTTCCCTGGTACCCAACAAATCTTCTTCGATACGAATGTTGTTTAACATGTGAACCTTCTTTTCAAGCTGCCGATTGATGTACTAAACGCACAGTACATATGTGGTTATGTCTATTTTCTGACCGACGATTATCCCCTGAATCGACCAGATACCCGGAATGATATGCTGATGATAGCGAATTGCCGTAACCTGGATCACTTATTATGGACCCGGTGACATGATATTTATCAATCTGTGAAATGAATCACCGCTTTAATATTTCCAGAAAAAATATCCGTGCAAACCGATTGAATTTTGACTAAACGCCTCCATCTCTGACAAACGCGAATCGCAAATTGTTACCGACAGGGGCCATAACGGCGTCTGCCACACAGGAGAAGCCAGTGCGCTGGATACCGTTAGCTGCAATCTTTCTTTATGTTTATATAGAGATTTCTATTTTTATTCAGGTCGCCCACGTGTTTGGCGTCCTGCTGACCCTGGTTCTGGTCATTTTTACATCGGTGATTGGCATGTCACTGGTGCGCAACCAGGGTTTCAAAAATTTCCTGTTAATGCAGCAGAAGATGGCCGCCGGGGAGAGTCCGGCAGCGGAGATGGTCAAAAGCGTGTCGCTGATTATCGCCGGCCTGCTGCTGTTGCTTCCGGGTTTCTTTACCGATTTCCTGGGGCTGCTGTTGCTGTTACCGCCGGTGCAGAAACACCTGACCCTGAAGCTACTGCCGCATCTGCGTTTTAACCGGATGCCGGGCGGCGGGTTTAGCGCCGGAACGGGCGGTGGGGAGACCTTTGACGGGGAGTATCAGCGTAAGGATGAGCAGCGCGATCGCCTGGACCATAAAGACGACCGTTGATATCAGTAGCCCGGCGGCGCTGCGCTTGCACGGGCCTACGAAACCGTAGATTCTGTAGGCCCGGTAAGCGAAGCGCCACCGGGCGTTAATTAAACCGCACCACGCTTCGGCAAGAACCACCACAATCCCGCCAGCATCACAATGGCGTACAGACTCTTCCATCCCACCATCGCCAGCAGCAGTAAACAGAGTACCCCACCAATCATCGCCAGCACTTTATAGCGTCCTTTTAGCAGGCGACATCCCGCCAGCATGCACAGCAGATAGATCATAATGAAGATGCCGTTGGCATAGACGATAAGCGCGTCGAGGTTGATATCCAGCCAGTAGATTGCCAGGGTGCTTATCACACAGCAGCCCAGCACCGCGTTCAGGGCGTTAAGCGGGAGCTGGCGTCTGGACAGGCGGGCGAGAGGGCTTTTGGGTTTGTACAGCGCCTGGGACCACACTAGCCGGGCAAAGCTCTGAATGTAGATATTCAGGCTGGCGAAGCAGGCGAGGTAACCAATCACGCAGGCAACCCACAGCGCTTTCACGCCAAATAGCTGGACCACGATGGCGGGAAGCGAGGCTGCCGCAGCCATATCGGCACCATAGGCAGTGAAATGAAGCACCAGCACCGTACAGGCCCAGTAGACCGTACCTGCCAGCAGCAGCCCTATCATCAGCGCCCGCGGGAAATCACGTTCCGGCTGTTTAAACTCTGAGGCCAGATGCGCAAAGGCTTCAAGACCGACGAAACACCAGAACATGACGGAAAGGGCTGCGAATAGCTGCAAATGATCGAGATCGGTTAAGGCAGGGAAGGGGATCTGTGTCACCTGAAGATCCCCTGCCCACCAGATAGCGGCAATCAGCGCCACAATCAGCACCGCCACCAGGGTTTGCAGGTTGGCGCTGGAACTGGCGCCGCGTGAGCCGACCCACCAGACGATGGCCAATGTACCCAGCTCAGCCAGTAAGAGCTGCGCGTCATGCCAGCCAAACAGCGCCTGGCCAAACCCCGTCGCAATATGCAGGGCGGCAGGTAAGCCCACGGGGATAACAGAAAGGAACAGCCAGCCGGTGACGCGCTCCAGACGCGGGCCAAATGCCATCCCGACAAAGTGAGCCACCCCACCGGCGCTCGGGAAGTGTCGCCCGAGAAGCGCAAAAACAATCGCCACCGGGAAGACCAGCACGATGAGCACCGGCCACGCCCAGAGACTGTTATCACCCGCCACCAGGGCCGCCAGCGCCGGTACGGCAAACACCCCCGTGCCTAATAAAGAGGTTGAAAGTAAGCCAACACCCTGCGCGAGTCCCAGCTCTTGTTTGAGTCCACTCATTCCATTGTCCTGCCGCCATCAAAAGAGAGGCGATGGTAACACTTTCACAAATTTTTTTTCGACTACCCCTTGAAGGGGTAAAACCCCATCCCCATCTCTCAGGGCACTAGCCGGAAAACCGCTTACGGCCCGGCGTCACCCATAACTGATAATGACTTTCTCAAAGGAGAGCTATCAATGAGTATTCGTCCGTTACATGATCGTGTGATCGTCAAACGTAAAGAAGTTGAAACCAAATCTGCGGGCGGTATCGTTCTGACCGGTTCTGCAGCAGCAAAATCAACGCGTGGCGAAATCATCGCTGTCGGTAAAGGTCGCATTCTGGAAAACGGAAATGTGCAGCCGCTGGACGTTAAAGTTGGTGACATCGTCATTTTCAACGATGGCTACGGTGTGAAATCCGAGAAGATCGACAATGAAGAAGTGCTGATCATGTCCGAAAGCGACATTCTGGCAATTGTTGAAGCGTAATCCGCGAACGACACTGAACATACGAATTTAAGGGAAAGATTAAAATGGCAGCTAAAGACGTAAAATTCGGTAACGACGCTCGTGTGAAAATGCTGCGCGGCGTAAACGTACTGGCAGACGCAGTTAAAGTGACCCTGGGCCCGAAAGGCCGTAACGTGGTTCTGGATAAATCCTTCGGCGCACCAACCATCACCAAAGATGGTGTTTCCGTAGCGCGTGAGATCGAGCTGGAAGACAAGTTCGAAAACATGGGTGCCCAGATGGTGAAAGAAGTTGCCTCTAAAGCGAACGACGCTGCAGGCGACGGCACCACCACCGCAACTGTACTGGCGCAGGCTATCATCACTGAAGGTCTGAAAGCCGTTGCTGCGGGTATGAACCCGATGGATCTGAAACGTGGTATCGACAAAGCTGTCGCTTCCGCTGTTGAAGAGCTGAAAGCGCTCTCCGTACCGTGCTCTGACTCTAAAGCTATTGCTCAGGTTGGTACCATCTCCGCTAACTCCGACGAAACCGTAGGTAAACTGATCGCTGAAGCGATGGATAAAGTCGGTAAAGAAGGCGTGATCACCGTTGAAGACGGTACCGGTCTGGAAGACGAACTGGACGTGGTTGAAGGTATGCAGTTTGACCGCGGTTACCTCTCCCCATACTTCATCAACAAGCCAGAAACTGGCGCTGTTGAGCTGGAAAGCCCGTTCATCCTGCTGGCTGATAAGAAAATCTCCAACATCCGTGAAATGCTGCCAGTTCTGGAAGCCGTTGCGAAAGCAGGCAAGCCGCTGGTTATCATCGCTGAAGACGTTGAAGGCGAAGCGCTGGCAACGCTGGTGGTTAACACCATGCGTGGCATCGTGAAAGTGGCTGCGGTTAAAGCACCTGGCTTCGGCGATCGCCGTAAAGCGATGCTGCAGGATATCGCTACCCTGACTGGCGGTACCGTTATCTCTGAAGAGATCGGTATGGAGCTGGAAAAAGCGACGCTGGAAGACCTGGGTCAGGCGAAACGCGTTGTTATCAACAAAGACACCACCACCATCATCGATGGCGTGGGTGAAGAAGATGCCATCCAGGGCCGTGTTACTCAGATCCGTAAGCAGATCGAAGAAGCGACCTCTGACTACGATCGTGAAAAACTGCAGGAGCGCGTTGCTAAACTGGCAGGCGGCGTAGCCGTTATCAAAGTGGGTGCCGCTACCGAAGTTGAGATGAAAGAGAAGAAAGCCCGCGTTGACGATGCCCTGCACGCGACCCGTGCTGCGGTAGAAGAAGGCGTGGTTGCCGGTGGTGGTGTTGCTCTGGTTCGCGTTGCAGCGAAACTGGCTGGCCTGACCGCTCAGAACGAAGATCAGAACGTGGGTATCAAAGTTGCGCTGCGCGCAATGGAAGCGCCACTGCGTCAGATCGTTTCCAACGCCGGTGAAGAGCCGTCTGTTGTGGCGAACATGGTGAAAGCGGGCGAAGGTAACTACGGTTACAACGCTGCTACCGAAGAGTACGGCAACATGATCGACTTCGGTATCCTGGACCCAACTAAAGTGACCCGTTCTGCGCTGCAGTACGCGGCCTCTGTTGCTGGCCTGATGATCACCACCGAGTGCATGGTCACTGACCTGCCAAAAGGCGATGCCCCTGATTTAGGTGCTGCTGGTGGTATGGGCGGCATGGGTGGTATGGGCGGCATGATGTAATCATGTTGTTCTGCACCTCGCAGAAATGAACAAACCCCCGGTCAGAAATGATCGGGGGTTTTTCTTTTGGTCATCTTTTAGGTATAAGGTTTAGACGCGGGCAGCACGTGCCCAGCTTATTGAAAACGAGGAATAACATGCGCGTTAAAGTGGGTGCAGGGATCATAGCGGCAGCGTTGCTGCTGGCGGGGTGTAGTTCCGGTAACGAACTCTCTACTGGTGGGCAGAGCGTTCGCTTTGTAGAAGATAAGCCGGGCAGTGAATGTCAGCTGGTCGGTACCGCAACCGGTAAACAAAGTAACTGGCTTTCAGGGCAGCATGGCGAAGAGGGCGGTTCAATGCGCGGTGCGGCAAACGCTCTGCGTAATCATGCAGCGGAGATGGGCGGGAACGTGATTTATGGCGTAAGCAGCCCAACCCAGGGTTTACTGTCGAGTTTTGTCCCGACCGCCAGCGAAATGCAGGGCCAGGTTTATAAGTGCCCGAACTGATTTGATTGGTGCCTTTTTCAGTGATGAGAGGCACCTTTTTTATAAAAGCTATCAGGCGCTAATTTGTGCATTTATTTCTGAATAAAAAGACTTTAGATACTGCATGCACTCCTCCAGCGTCATCATTTTACCCGGCTCAGAAGGGAAGTATTTGCTAAATATCTGGCTGGGCTGGCACTGGGTATGAACTTCTATAAGTTTTGGATTTCTTTCAGCCATGCGCATTATAACGCTGTTTTCATGTTCTGATGGATGTGGGGCGCTGGTTTTAATTAAAGCACCAGAAATAATTTTCTTACCCTCGTCCGTATCGCAACAAAAAAGTATGGCCAAAGAGTGCGTAAAAAGATTAAGTTTCCACTCATCTGGAGAATAATATTGGTAGTCGACACCATGAGCTTTTGTCAAATCTACAGCACAAAGCATCAGAAAATCCATCGTTGAACTCAAATAATGAGTTACATCACTATCATCACAATTTTTTAACGTCTGCTGAATTCCTACTAAAAGCGCCTCTACCTGCATATCATCAATACGCAACGAGACTATCTGTTCATTCTGAAGTACCAGGATCAGCGTTGACCAGCTCTCTCCTGGTTTTAATGTAATCGACATTACGCGTTTTTCCGGGTTTGGTTGCTGTATTTCCGAAAGGTCGATCATTGGGGTATTAGATATTAAGCGCTCATTAAAAGCAGTAAGTTCTGTTTTATAAGCCTCGCCTTCATTATTGAGACGCTGCAGTACTGCTACCATTCTGTTCTGAAGGACTAATAGTAAATCAGCCAGCATCTGAACTTGAAAATAATATGTATGGCAAATTTCATTTTGCAGTTTGGTTTTAAGCATGAGAGCCATAAAACGTCCTTCATATTTAATCCCTGCAGTATTGAAACCAATAAATGAACCTTGCATGCGACTCTCCTTGTGTGCTGTTACGCTGAAATTAGTGTATTGGGTTGCGATAAATCAATAATGCGATCGGCTGAAGCAATAGTGGACGGCCGATGAGCAACAATAATTCGGGTAATACTTAAACCAGATATAGACTGGTTAATAGCAGATTCGTTTTTAAGGTCGAGATGGCTGGTTGCTTCATCCATAAATAAAATGCTGGGCTTACGATAAAGTGCACGTGCTATCAAAATACGTTGCTTTTGGCCGCCAGAAATACCTAAGCCAAGCTCACCCACAATGGTTTCATATCCCATCGGCATTTTCATTATTTCGTCATGGATGTTACAGCGACGTGCGCATTCGATAACAAAATCCATATCTGCGTTATCTTCAAAACCGCTGATATTTTCAATAAGCGATCCTGAGAATAGTCTGTCTTCCTGGAGTACGCAGGCCGTTCCCTGGCGAAAATTATTAAGCCCAATTTTCTGAATATCGAGGTTGTCCGCCAGAACATCACCAGTTGTCGGAGACAGCAGGCCACACATAACTTTTAACAGCGTAGTTTTTCCCACGCCGGAAGGGCCAACCAGAGCCACTGATTCACCGGGTTCGACGATGATATTTAAATTTGAGAAAATTGGCTGTGAGAACGGATCGTACTGATAGCTAAGGTTTTTTACCTCTAACTTAACGCCGGAATTTTCTGTAAAGATACGCCGCGAAGGCAACTCTTTTTCTGGTTCACTAAAAACAATCTCAGAAAGACGCTCATTATGTAATGACAGCATACGCAACTGCATGACCAGATCGACCAAACTGGATGCTCGCTGGGAGAATTGCCCACGATAGGCATTAAATGCCATAAACATACCGAGCGTCATATTATTTTCAATCACCATAATAGCGCCAAGCCAAAGCACTGCAACCTGATCGATAGAGGTAATTAAAGTATTGATACCGCCAAACATCATGTCGAAACGAGTCTGTTTTATACCAGCATTACAAGCATCGATATTAATGTTCAACCAGTGCTGTGAACGACGGTCTTTTAAATTCAATGCCTTGATAGTCGAAATACCATATAGTGACTCCATGAAGTGTGAACTGGAGCGAGCACCCTTTATAACCTGCTCTTCAGAAACTCGACGATAGAAACTATAGGTAGCGAATCGCATAATGGCATAGCACAATGTGAAACCTACAACCACCCAAACCAGCCAGCCGCCATAAAGCGTTAACATCACCAACAGGCCAATGGTCATTATTGTGTCGATAATGCCTGTCACAATACTATTAGTAAAAGTTGCACGAATAGTATCCAGCGATGAGAAACGAGACTGAATGTCACCTAAATGCCGTTTTTCAAAAAAGGATAACGGTAAACTCGCCAGATGATCAAAGAGCGTTGTTTTCCACTGAATATTGGTGAGGGTATTCAGCGTCAATGAAGTCCATGCCCGAAGCATGCTGATAAACATGCGGAATAGAGTAAAGAACACCAGACCAATACAGATAACTGACAGTAAGCTCTGATCGTGCGCCATAATAACATGGTCAGTGACCAGCTGTGTTCCAATCGGTAATAATAAACTGATAGCTTCAACCACTACCGAAAAAGCGAAGATTTTTAGCAGGACGGATTTCAAGCCTACAATATTACGCATAAGATCCAGCAGGCGTAGACGAGACTTAGCATGCTCTTGCTGGAAATTTTTGTCCGGCCAAAGCTCCAACGCAACGCCAGTGAAGTTGTTGGACATCTCCTGAATGCCAATAATTCTTTTGCCCAAAGCAGGATCATGCACTATGAAGCTATTCTTACGCACTTTAGTCAGTACAACGTAATGGTTCATACCCCAGTGGATAATGCAGGGGAGCTTTAGTTGTTTTATTTCATCGAGATCGAGAGAAAGCGCCCGGCTTTTCAGTCCAGTATGCTCAGCTGTTTTACTCAGAGACATTAGTGTTACGCCCTGAGAAGGACTGCCGTAACGGTGGCGGAAATTAAATAGATCAATATTGAGTCCGTAGAAGCCGCAAATCATAGCCAGGCAGGCAATCCCGCATTCTGATGCCTCTGACTGAAAAATAACGGGTGTTTTATGACGGATTGAAAAGTTAAGTTTATTTATAATCGTTTTAAAAATCTCTTTATTCATCAATCGGCCCGCTCACGCTTTGCATAATTTTATAGAAAGGGGTAAACATCCACATATAAAGAGGACGTTCCTCCAGGAAAACCACAGCCTGCGCCTTCAAACCATTTGAAAGCGTAAGTACTTTCCCATTATAATTAAATTCTTTATTTTTAATTTTTATAATGGCTTTATAAAGCGCTAAATCTTGCTGGTTAGAACCATTACTTACGTTGGTATATTCAGCCATCTCCTGTCTCGAGGCAGGAACTGATGAAAGCGTAAGAACTTCACCAGGGAACTGACCAAACTTATCCGCCGGGAATGCATCGTAGCGTATATTAATAATATCCCCTTTCTTAATGTAGGGGATTGCGTTATTTGGCAACCAAATTATTAGGTAATATTCAATGTTTCCTGTCGGTTTAATTTGCGCAAGACTGCTGCCATTTTCAACCATCTGGCCTTTAGTAACGGCCAAAGATTCTATTTTACCATCGATTGTTGCTTTGATAATAATATTGCCATTTGCATTTGACTCTACTAATTGGTTTTTAAAATCATTTATTTGATTGTTCTGGCCAGAAATTTGATTGTCAAAGTCGGCCGCTTTAGTAACTTTATCACTGTTCGCTTGTGTAAGCTGAGTTTCAAGCTGCATTTTTTGACTAACAAGAGACTGATAAGCGCTTTGTTGCTGAAAGTATAACGAATGTTGATAGTTATATTGGTCTTTTGTAATCAATCCATCTTTAAGATACTTATCGTAGCTGGCCAGGTTAGTATGCATTTTATTTAACCCTGCCTGAGTGTTTATCAACATGCGGCTAGTTTCTTCCAGTGAATCTTTTATAGTTGCAATTTGTTTTTCGATGGCACGCAATGTTTCTGATTTGTTATGCGAAAGTTTGCTAATTATATTTTCCGCATTCGCTATTTTTTGATCAATAACTTCGATCTGCGCAGTATTTACGTTACCATTAATGGTGCTACGCGAAATGTCCAGTTTATAAAGCGGCTGTCCTTTATTTACAATTTCGCCCACTTTGACATACTGATTAACAACAAAACCTTGCTGAGGAGCAAAGACGTTAACAGAGTGAGGGAGAGTGATAACTTCACCTCGAACATCAATACGTTGGGTAAAGGAGCAAAAAATAAGTGACAAAACAAGTACAGCAATAAAAGTAAAAGCCAGTAGAGTGACTATCCAGGCTGGCATTCCTGCTAATAGTAATGCCTTTCCTTTCCAGTGATTTTTTTTATATTCAATCGCTTCCCTGCGATAAATTTTTCTCAGCATAACTACCACTTATTTCTGCTTTAGTAATAAAGGCCTGAATTATCAGGCCTTATTTAAGTATAAAAGGATTTATACTATTTTTTTATATAACCATTCGGTTATACATTAGCTCCATGGAGCGAAGGTTCCACTAAAGAAACCGTTAGCGCCCGCAGAAGATTGCTCTAAAGCAAAATCCCAACCGCCCATGGCGCCATAAATAGCGCCGCCAATGGCACCGACTACCAGACCCCAAATCATCCCAACACCCTGACCAGCTGCGCCAACGCCAAGCAGACCACCGCCGTTACCGCCCTGGGAGCCGCCAATGATTGAGCCATACATAGCAAATGCTGCTCCAGTAATTAAACCGGAGGCAACCGCTTCAAAACCGTTGCTCACAACACTGGTAATTGCTGAGCCGAGAGAAGAAAAATCCCAGGAATAGCCACCAGAGATAGCTTCCATTTCAAATGTAGTTAAATTTTGCATGTTTAATCCTTTAAGTGGTATGTCAAAATATATTTCTTTTAGGCCATTCACTAATAACTGACCTGCTGAAAATATAACTTTTACTATGAGGTTGAGCAACTAAATTAAATATTAAGATATAATTAAATGGTCGTTTGTTTTCTAAAAAAAAAGAGATTTTCACAATCTCTTTTTTTTAATTTTGGATCTGTTTACTCTTCTTGAATGACAACTTCTAGTATAGCTTTTACATTTCCTGTGGTGATTTCGTTGATATTGCTGCTCGATCTATAATAGTCTGCTGTAAAGGCAAAGGATTGAGATGTTGTTACATTATTAATATAGTATTTATCCATATCATAAAAAACGATTGGTTTGTTATCTTTTTTGAAAATAATGCCTACATTACTTGCTGCATTGGCACCAGTTAACATATTATCAATGATGCCATCACCATATGCGCTGGTTCCTGTTATGGGGTTGAACCAATAGGTTACTTTGTTACCCAGCGCGTTTGCTGGACAAAGTATATTCATAGTAATCGTTTTTTGAGCCGGAGTTATTCCTCCTCTTGATACTGATAGAAGTGTATTTTTTTCAATTCTATTTAGTGTTACCTGACTTGAGCCTGCAACTGATATATCACATGAGCTATCTTTAAAAGTGATATTACTGATTTTAACATTTGCGTTGACTAAAGTCCTCTCTGCAGGTTTTGGGTTAGTGACTAAATTGCCAACAGAGAAATTGATTGATGCATCAGCACTTGTTCCAGATATGTCAATAACAGATTTGGTTTTTATCAACCAAATCGTTATAAATTCATAATCATTATTAGACTTTTCGATCGGTACTATCGTTGATCCCACAACTGCAGGTTTTACCGAACCATTTTTGCTGGCTAAAATATCTGAAACCTGAAAACCGATGCCGTCAATACCGGTCGCATATACGGGCTTCCCTTGTAATCCAGTAACGCCCGGCACTTCAGGGGCGGTAGATGAAATTATATACTGATCACCCAAGACCTTACTACACGAGAAAGTTTTATAATGTCCAGTACCAAATTTCTTGCTGAATAATACCGAACCAACCGGAATAGATGGGTCGGTCGCTATTTTAGGCGATATGGAAAGGGTTAATAATTTGCTGCTGCCGTCATAAGTACACTTTGCCATAGCATCGCTATAACAAAATATAATTCCCAAAAAAAATAATACTTTCTTCATAAATTCAACTCCCTTGAAAGTCATTAGCGGCATATGGCATCAATTTGATTAACTCCACTGACACCCTCTTCCCTTGCCGATAAATCAAATGATGCACGGCATTGCTGAGCGGTGCTTTCTCCCCACTTGACATCGAGAATACCGGTTTGCTTAAGGCCAGAAAAGTAAACCATGCCAGCATCACCCACTATGTTAGTTTGCTTGCTAATATCATTTAACAACAATGCAATGGCACCAAAAGGAACGTTTTTACCATCATTTGTTTTAAGATGGATAAAAGCACGCTGCCCAATTTTTCCTGAATAATTTGTGCGCACTATAGCTCCGCGGGTGGGTACCACCGTTTGAGTTGTTTCCGGTAATTCCATATTATCAGCCAACGTTGAGCTATCCAGCGTAATATCAGTCCGGCGGTAAGGCGTTACATATGGAACAATTGCATAGCCGCGATAATCTGTAGAAATGGTGGCATCGTTAGTCAGTTTTACATCATTTAACCCAGGTGCTTTTACCAGAACTGCAGCGTCGGTTATATCCTGACCAAAAGTGAGGCCATCAGCATGGGCAATAACGCTTCCGCTGGCACCATAATCAATACGCTGACTATTACGATTATAGCTATAACCCGCGTTAATACTACCTCGTGAGCCGTTATAGGTTGCGCGCATATCGCCGCTATAGTAATCCTCTCGGTTGCTGTACCCCTGCTGAATACTCCACTCCAGGCTATCATTTTCGAGCCCGATACCACCGATAGCGACAGATTGATCAGTTGAGCCGGGATTACTGTTGGTTAACTGATAGCTGGTATAGGTGCCAGGCAGCCAGTTACTCAGAGGAACAGTTACTGTCAGATTTACCCGCTGGTCGTCCTGAGCATCTTTGCCTGAACTGTTGCCATTCCAGGTATAGCGGTTATAACTGTAACCGAGATAATAAGTAATGCTGTTCCAGCCACCGTTATAGCCGATGCTTATCGATTTGTTGGTGCGCTTATTATCCCAATAATCTTCAATAAGTCCGCTGATTGATAAACTTCCCAGGCCTTTTCCTAAGTTTTGGTTTACTGTCAAATTTGTTCTGTTGCGCAGTGCGCGGCCAGCTGAGTAGCTACCGTCATTAGAATAGGTATCCAGCACATCAGTTAATGTATTGAAACCTTTTGTAGAGTAACGATAACCCGCAATGGTAATGTTAGTCCCTGTTTCAATAATGTTTTTACCGTAGCGTACCCGCCAAGATTGCCCGGATGTTTTTTCCTGGTCGCGTTTTTTTGACCATGCCTGGATAACATCCACAGAGATGGCACCGAGATCGCCAAGATTATAACCAAGGCCTGCTGAAATGGACTGGTAATGTGAAGAGAACTGGGTTCCCCCATAAACTGTTGTACTACTGGTCGCCCCATAGCTGGCCGTGGCTTGGGTAAACGGTGTTTCATCAACACTGTTATCGTAGGGACGGTATTTACCTGAGGTAATTTCATACTCAACTTGTTTTTCACGAAGCATCAGCGGGAGCGTCGCAAATGGCACGACAAAGTTTTGTGTTGTACCATCGGATTCTTCGACAGTGACATAGAGATCGCCGCTACCACCGCTGGGGTACATGTCGGTAATCTCGAAAGCTCCAGGTGCGACGTAAGTCTGATACACCTGGTAGCCGTTCTGTTTAATCACCACACGGGCATTGGTTTTTGCGATACCGCGTACGATCGGCGCATAACCACGCATACTTTCTGGTAGCATGCTGGTATCTGTCGCTAATTGCAGGCCTGTAAAGGGAACGCTATCAAAAATGTTAGACAGTGAAGAGCTTTCCCCGATTACCAGATTACTGTTAAGTGAACGGATACTGCGTTGCATATAAAGATAGGCAGAATCCCATGCTCCCTCATCACTACGGGTTTTATTCCAGGTACTGAGATTGCGGATACGCCATGCCCCTACATTCAGCCCGGACTGTAGGTTCAGGCTATAATATTCATCCTTGGACTCAAGATCCTCTGAACCGCTGAACTGATAATTCACCAGCAGCGCATTGATGCCGTCATCAAATTGCTCTGGAGGTATATATCCCTGAGCGGTTGTAGACATCGCAGCCTGGGGGATCGAAATATTAAGCCGCTGTGTTGCAAAGTCGAATACGGTTTCAGTATCAGGAATTACATTAAGGTTGGCGCACCCTTGCTTATTTTCCTGTAAAGCGGGAAATGAACTCACTTTGACGCCATACCTGGATAACATCTCCAGGCTTAAACAAGGGGCAAGTTTAAGTTGGTCGTCATTAGCGTTGGCATTGCTGTCAATAACAAAATTAATGCTTTTTGTCTCAAGGTAACGACCATTAAAGATGATATCTACACGGTACTCCCCTGGTGCCTGGGCATGTCTGTTCTGAAAAACTGATAAATCTGGAATATCTAAGGGACTGCCATTATTTGCAGAGTTAATAAATGCGGGATCAAAGAAATCGCGTGCATATGCCTTATTGTTTAATTCGTGGTACAACGCACAAAGCATTGCCAAACACAGAGTTGATAACTTTAATAGCCCTTTATTTTTATTTTTCATAGACACATCCCTTTTTATTGCTAACATCTATCACAAAGGTGAAGAGTATAAAGATCCTGCTCCGCCATAATCATTTACTATCTTCCAGCTAATACTGGATGCATTGATGTCTTTAATATCAATTTTCTTAGTCGAGAATGGCGATATTGTTCTCACATCAAGGTTTATATCTGTATTTCCAAGATTAACCATATTAAAGTAGTAAAAAAATGGAGTAGGATTCTTAAGCGTTATGGTTTTACCGGACTTACGCCATTCCAGTTTTTTTGCTTCAGTGTTCGGCGATAAACTATTTATTGATTTCGGCCGATAAATGAGGCGCATACGATGACGAACTGCAAGCTGAATGGTGTTATTATTAGCATAGGTATTATCAGAAGGGGGAATCGCCATCACGTTGAAAAAGAATAAAGATTCGCGGTCATCTGGTGCATCAACTTTAGTTGTAGCAAAAAGACGTACCGTATTTTGCTGTTTAGCTTCCAGACGAAACAACGGAGGAGTGGCTAGAAATGAAGGTGATTTCCCTGCCGGAGTCTCAACCCATGATTTAATTAAATAAGGCATGTCATCTTTGTTTTCAATTTGTGCGGTGATTTCACGCGAACCTTCTTTGTAAAGATAGCGAGTTGACTCAATTACAATGCCAGCATGAGCGAGATTACTTACTAATAATGTGCACGCCAGGTTAACGATAAATAGAATAGTTCTGAGCATACGGATTTCTCAAACAGAGAGAGCCTGAGCGCATACGCCCAAGCTCTAAAAGGATATTACTTGGTGGTGTAATCGATAGTAAAGGTTGCTACACCTTTAACCGGACCTTCAGTGACAGAACTTGTTGAGTTAACTTTTACATAACCGGTGGTATAGTTCAAATAGGTCACTTTACCAGCCGTGTAAGATTCATTCATAACATTACCATCGAAGGATACGCGGGAACCATCGCTAACCTTCTGAATACCAATGCCGATACCAGCAGCGCCGTTTTCTGCAATATTGTCCAGGATGTCAGCGCTTGAACTGGTAGTACCGGTTACGGCAACGGTCAGGCCATTTACGTTGGAAGCATTCGAGCTGCCCAGAGCACAGTCTTTAACTTCAAAACCGAACTTCTGTGCTTTAAACAGAGTATTTGCTGCCTGTCCATTTGCTTCACTTGTGGTGACAGTAGCCAGACGAACAATACCGTTGTTCAGGGTACCAGTCGGAGTCACGACGCAAGAAGTAGAGGAGTCAGAAACTTCACCAAGAACAGTCACTTCTGCATTGTTAATTGCCAGAGCCTGTGCGCTTACAACTGCAGAAGCAGCAACCATTACAGCTACGATTGTTTTTTTCATTTGTTTAATCCATTTAAAAGTACTAGGGTCCTAAATAGTTGCCAGCCTTACGGTTATCGTTATTAAGATAATAACTAATACTAATAACAATTTTTATTAATACTAACGTGGTTGACACTATAGTTACTTGCTTGCCATTCCATAAAGCACAAATCGTGTTCGAAACACGTATACTGTTGCCCGGTGGAAGCTACATAAATTAAAAATGTTCTCTCCAAAAAAAGCATGTGAATGTTTCATCATTTTACTTTCGCAATGGTGATTCATATTGTGTTTAGCCAAGGTGAAGAAGGAGATGGTTAATGTGAAATCAGAATTATCATTTTTATCTGGATGTGATAATCTTCATTCATATAAGCCAAAGCACATGCACCTGGTGTTTAAAGTATCTTTTTTCAAAGAGTTATGTATCTATCATGGTTTATGTTTATGGTTTTTGGTGATGTATTGTTATTTTGCATAAATAAAGGGTAGGGAGATTCTTTATGTTATTCAATTCTTACATGATAAATGATAAAGTTATATTTAATGTGAATAAGAGTGAACTTCAGTCATTAACGGATAATGGTGTTACGGTGACCTTAAATGCGCCTACAGCGCGATGTTTGCAGCTATTACTTGATAGTTCCGGAAAAGTGATTTCGCGTGAGAAATTTTTGGATGAGGTTTGGAATGCGAGAGGAGTGGTGGTTTCAGAAAATACGTTTTACCAAAACATTTCACTCCTCAGGAAATCTTTAATCAGAGCCGGGCTCAATAACGAAATAATTATAACGGTAAGAAGACGTGGTTTTGTTATTTCTGAAGGAACGGTAATCAAAATGCTTCCTCCAGACGAGAAGGCAAGTTCTGGGGATCAAATTCTTCATAAGAGAATTATTCAGGATGTAAATAAAAGTCAGTTGCTAGCAATACAAACGGGACTACCAAAGAAAAAAATGGAGGGTTATTCATATAATATATCAAAGCTTTCAGTAAAACTGTCATTTTTAACACTTGTATTAATGGGGTTTATGACAGTAGCTAATATAATAATATGTTTCATTTAAATGAAGGGGGAATGATTTTATAGAAGCTTGTGAGGATCTTTTTTATTATTTATCCCAAGTGTTAATGTGACTGTTTTAAAAACCCAAAGCATGAGATCCCGCTTTTTAACGGGGTGGAGCGTGCGTCGGATGGTGTTACGTTTGAGGCTGCAGGTTGTGGGAGTGCACTTTCTTACTATTGCCTATTAGTGCAAACCCCAATTCCGAACCTTTCATAAACTTTTTTGCTGAAGTGAAGATAGCATCAACGGATATTGCCCACTGTTTCATATGATGGGTCCTTTTTAATAATATTCAGCCAGCCCCCATACTTCTGAAAGGAGATAGGGGGCTACCGGTATTTGTTACGGCCGAAAGAAGGCTCAGGAACGCTGCTTCAGGCCCAAATCCAGCGGCGTCTTACTGGGCTCCCCCCCAATCTCACGCGCCAGCTTAGGCACCATATAACCGGACACCAGGGTTAACAATTCACGCATTATGGCGCGCGCTTCTTCATCATCGACCATAAAGTGCGCCGCACCCTGCACCTTATCCAGTACATGGATGTAATAGGGCATTACCCCGGCATCAAACAGGGCATTACTCAGGTCGGCCAGCGTTGCCGCACTGTTATTCACACCACGCAGGAGAACGCTTTGATTGAGTAATGTCACGCCAGCACGTCGCAGTTTTGCCATTGCAGCCCGAAACGTATCGTCAATCTCGTTGGCATGGTTGATATGGTTGACCAGCAAGATTTGCAGCGAAGAACGCGCCAGCCGGTGAGTCAGCTCATCGGTAATACGTGCCGGGATCACAATGGGTAAACGGCTGTGAATGCGTAGCCGCTTGATGTGCGGGATCGCTTCCAGCTGCGTAATTAACCACTCCAGCTCATGATCTTTCGCCATCAGTGGGTCACCGCCAGAAAAGATGATCTCATCCAGCTCCGGATGAGCGGCGATGTAATCAAGCGCCGTCTGCCAGTTACGCTTGTTCCCCTGGTTATCGGCATAGGGGAAGTGGCGACGGAAACAGTACCGGCAATTTACCGCGCAGCCGCCCTTAACCAGTAACAGTGCGCGATTACGGTACTTGTGCAGTAAACCGGGCACCACGCTGTTCTGCTCTTCAAGGGGATCGGTGCTGAAGCCGGGGGCGGCGATAAACTCATCCTGCGCGGTCAGCACCTGTTTTAAAAGCGGATCGTCAGGGTTGCCTTTTTCCATTCGCGCAACAAAAGCGCGGGGAACACGCAGCGCAAACAGACGTTTTGCGTCACGCCCGGCAAGGAGTTTTTCGTCAGCGTCTACATTCAAAAGACGGAGTAGTTCATCAGGACTGGTGATTACATCGGCAAGTTGCAATAACCAATCTTCTCTGGACGGGGTATTTAGGGTTACAATATGCGCCATTTTGTGGCTTAGCTACCAGTTAACAATTTCAGAGGGCCTTATGGCGACTTACTATAGCAACGATTTTCGTGCCGGTCTTAAAATCATGATGGATGGCGAACCGTACGCGGTTGAAGCCAGCGAATTCGTTAAACCAGGTAAAGGTCAGGCATTCGCACGCGTTAAGCTGCGCCGCCTGCTGACCGGTACCCGTATCGAGAAAACCTTCAAATCCACCGACTCTGCCGAAGGCGCAGACGTTGTTGATATGAACCTCACCTACCTCTACAACGACGGTGAATTCTATCACTTCATGAATAACTCTACTTTCGAACAGCTCTCTGCTGACGAGAAAGCCGTTGGCGACAGCGCGAAATGGCTGCTGGATCAGGCGGAGTGCATCGTGACCCTGTGGAACGGCCAGCCTATCGCTGTGACCCCACCAAACTTCGTTGAGCTGGAAATCGTTGAAACCGATCCAGGTCTGAAGGGTGACACCGCAGGTACTGGCGGCAAGCCAGCTAAACTCTCTACCGGTGCTGTGGTTAAAGTTCCACTGTTCGTCCAGACTGGCGAAGTGATCAAAGTTGACACTCGCTCTGGTGAATACGTTTCTCGCGTGAAGTAATTCATTTCGGGATGTTGGGCGCAGCACTCTGCTGCGCCTTACCATTCTAAAGAAGGGTCATGGAAGATGTCGCGTCCACTCAAAATTATCCTGATGACAATGATTGCCAGCGCTCTGCTTTCCGGCTGCAACACCGCCCGTGGTGTTGGGGAAGATATCAAAAGCCTGGGTAACGCAATTTCGCACGCCGCCTCCTGATACTTTCTACTTTTCCTAAAAATTCTTCCTTTTCCGTCACTCGTCGGGATCCTGGCTATGCTTATGTTGCTGTACACAATAACTTTGCCTAAAAAAGGAAGACATTATGCTTAAGAAAACATGTGTAGCGATCTTTTCTGTCCTGGTGCTTTCATCTGTATTAACCGCCTGTAATACCACTCGCGGCGTCGGTGAGGATATCTCCTCTGGCGGCAGCGCGATTTCTGGCGCAGCAACTAAAGCACAGAACTAAAGCACAGGCGTAATTTTGGGCGGTACGGTGCTGAATATCCAATCGCCGTACCCTCAGTTTACCGCTCAGGGCAGTGACAGAAACGGCGAGTACCGGGTATCCATGTGCAATTTCATCCGAATATTGCGCTTGTAGGTATAAACCGTTTTTCCATGAATCCTCAGTTTGCTGGCAATGATGTGGTTGCTGGCACCCTCCATCCATAGCATTAACACCTTCTCCTCCTGGCGCGTTAATAGTGGCGTCGCGACGGGCCCTTGCTCACTGACTTCCTGCGCGGCTAAGGCTTTATTAACCGTCTGTGCCAGCATCTCCAGCCGGACCGTTTTAGACAACGATGCCCATAATGGGAACGTATCTAAAAATGCTGACATTTCAGGATGTTCTTCGGAATGCAGCAAAATGAAAGGTATGGTTTCACTGGCGCTCATCACCGAAGAAAGCTGCTGGATGTGCTGAATATCTGACATAAAGCCTTGAAAATCAGCGATGACTAGCGCCGGTTTCCACTGCAGAATATGCTCTCTGGCAAGATAGAGATTGTTAAGGCCCGTCACCAACACGGGTGAAGGAAACAGCCCTGAATGATTGATCCACATTTCCAGGCCCTTACGGGTGTAATGACACCGGTCAATCAAGAGAATTTTGAACATTTTATTTCGCAATTGGCAAAGTAGGGTCGCTTCCTGCTATCAGGAAGAGCCTCATCATAAAGAAGTCGGATGAGTAATAAATGACTGAATTTCGCAGCGAATTGCGTCTATTTCCTGGCTTTAATATCTCAACTATTGAATAAAACAAACGAGTTGAAAAATGAATTCAGGCTCTTCACAATAGGAAATTCCTATCCCTTACAGGACGACCTGTAAGTGTTTCTTTCATCGGGGACGGCCCCAGACTGTTATTTAAGTTAAGGAGCCTCATATGTCCTGGATCATTCTTTTTATTGCCGGTTTACTCGAAGTGGTATGGGCCATCGGCCTGAAATATACCCACGGCTTTACGCGCCTCACCCCCAGCGTGATTACCGTTTCCGCCATGATTGTGAGCATCGTGCTGCTCTCCTGGGCCATGCGTTCGCTGCCGGTGGGCACGGCTTATGCCGTATGGACGGGGATTGGTGCGGTAGGGGCAGCTATAACCGGGATTTTACTGCTGGGCGAGTCCGCGAGCCTGGCGCGTATCGCCAGTCTCGCATTGATTGTTGCCGGTATTATCGGGCTGAAGCTCAGCACCCATTAATGGGTCTGCTCAACCCAGATAAACTTACTGACATCAAATCCCTGACGCGTTGCGGAATTCAGTAACGCTTGTTTCACCTCATCTGAAATCGTCGGTGTGCGGGAGAGGATCCACAGGTAGTCACGATCTGGCCCGCACACCAGCGCATGCCGGTAATCTTTATCCAGCGCAATCACGTTATAGCCGCCATAAAAGGGGCCTATGAAGGAGACTTTCAGCGCTGCGGTATCAGACGCGCCGGTAAAGTACGCCTTGCCCGTCACCTTCTGCCACATGCCGCGTGCAGGATTGTAGCCCCGGTTGATCACCTGAATTCCCCCGTCTTGCATCAGGCTGTAATTCGCCGTCACTTTTTCCAGTCCACGTTCAAAACGGTGGTCAAAGCGGGCAATTTCATACCAGGTACCAAGGAATCGCTGGACTTCAAAAGGACGAACGACCGTCACGCCCCGGGGTGGGGTAGGGGAGCTACAGGCAACAACCAGAAACGCAACGGTAACTGCGGCGATGACAGGCAGGATGCGCATAGGAATATCCTTACAGGATTTTTGTTAAGTGTAGAACCTGTCAGGAATTTTGCTCTCCCACCGGCAGGCGGGAGAGCGGGGGAGAGATCACATAAAGACGACGGCAACCAGCGTGACGACGCTCAGAATAGCCGCCAGACCGTAGAACACCCATTTACCGTTAGGCACGTGGATCTTCAGGTCATGCATGGCGTGATGGATACGGTGCAAACCGCACCACAGCGGCAGAACAATCATCAGGAAGATGAATACCCGACCAATAAAGCTGTGGGCAAAGGCCAGCACCCGCTCGTAGCTCAGCGCATCGCCAGGATAGAGCCCCAGCGGCAGCATAATGCCTACCAGCAGAATAATGACCGGCGCGATAATGGCGCACCACATGCCGCCTGCGCCAAAAAGCCCCCAGAAGAGGGGTTCATCGGAGCGTTTTGGATTTGGATTAATCACGGTGCTCTCCTTACCAGAACAGGGCTACGCCAAGAATCACCACGGTTACTACCGCAGTCACCACCCAGAGTCCTTTAATGACTGGCTCTGGCCCAAGTTTTTCGTTTTTCACGATAATATTTGCTGCTTTTGGCGCCAGTTCAAACCAGGTTTTGGTATGCAACAGCGCCGCCGCCAGTACGATGATATTGAGGATCACCACAATCGGATTCTGCAGGAATCCGACGAAACCGGCCCAGCTTTCCGGACCGTGTTTAAGGGCAAACAGGCCGTACATCAACTCAATACTGAACCACACCGCCGGTACTGCCGTGCCTTCACGCAGCATATAGAAGCGATAAAACGGCAGATTTTTCCACCAGGTGGACGGCATCGGCCGTACATAGGCTTTGCGTTTAGTCGTCATCATGCACTCCTTAGCGTGGTTTCAGGGTGGCAATAAGAAAGTCTTTCGAACTTTCCACCTTACCCTGTTGGATCGCGGCGGCCGGATCGACATGCTTCGGACAGACTTCCGAGCAGTAGCCGACAAAGGTACAGGTCCATACGCCGTTCTGGCCGTTCAGCTGCGTCATACGTTCCTTCTTGCCGTGATCGCGGCTGTCTTCGTTGTAGCGGTGCGCCAGGGTAATGGCTGCTGGCCCGATAAACTCCGGATTCAGGCCAAACTGCGGGCAGGCGGCATAACACAGACCGCAGTTGATACAGCCGGAGAACTGGTGGTATTTGGCCATCTGCGCCGGGGTCTGTTTGTTCGGCCCTTGGTCTGGCGTGCGCGGGTTACCAATGATGTACGGCTTAATGGCTTCCAGGCTTTCGATAAAGTGGGTCATGTCGACCACCAGATCGCGCTCAATCGGGAAGTTCCCCAGAGCTTCGACTTTCATGCCCTTCGGGTATTCACGCAGGAAGGTTTTACAGGCCAGCTTCGGCACCTTGTTGACCATCATGCCGCAGGAGCCGCAAATGGCCATACGGCAGGACCAGCGATAGCTCAGGTCCGGCGCCAGATTGTCTTTGATGTAGCCCAGCGCATCCAGCAGGGAGGTCTGTTCATCGTAAGGCACTTCATAGAAAGCACTGTGCGGGGCGCTATCCACTTCCGGGTTATAGCGCACCACTTCGACTTTCAGGGTTTGCATCTCAGCCATTCGCCGTCTCCTTCTTATCGGCTGCTTCCGCTTCTGCCCCGTAAACGCGTTTCGCCGGTGGCAGCGTGGTGATTTTCACGTCGCTGTAGTCCAGACGGGTCGTGCCGTCCGCATCGCGATAAGCGAGGGTGTGCTTGAGGAAGTTCACGTCGTCACGCTCGGTGCAGCCTTCGTCCAGACGCTGATGCGCGCCGCGCGACTCTTTACGCGCCATGGCGGAGTGCGCCATACATTCGGCCACATTCAGCCCGTGGCCCAGCTCAATGGTGTAGAGCAGATCGGTGTTGAAGACGCTGGAGGTATCCGTCACCCGCACGCGTTTGAAGCGCTCCTGCAACTCAGCCAGCTTATCGATGGTTTTCTGCATCAGCTCCGGCGTACGGTAAATTCCGCAGCCCTCTTCCATAGAGAGTCCCATCTCATCGCGGATCTTCGCCCAGTTTTCGCTGCCTTCCTGATTCACCAGATTTTTCAGGCGCTGCTCGACATCGGCTGCCTGCGCATCAAGCGCGGCGCCGTTCGCCTCACCAGCAGCAGCGGCGCGCGCAACGGCCTGCTCCCCGGCCAGACGGCCAAACACCACCAGTTCCGCCAGCGAGTTTGAACCCAGGCGGTTAGCCCCGTGCAGGCCAACGGAGGAGCATTCGCCCACTGCAAACAGGCCCTGAATGCGGGTTTCACACTGCTGATCGGTTTCAATACCGCCCATGGTGTAGTGTGCGGTGGGACGCACAGGAATCGGATCTTTAACCGGGTCGACGCCGACATAGGCTTTGGACAGTTCGCAGATGAACGGCAGACGTTCCAGCAGTTTTTTCTCACCCAGGTGGCGCAGATCGAGGTAGACCACATCCCCGCGCGGGGTAGAGATGGTGTTGCCTTTGCGCCACTCATGCCAGAAGGCCTGAGAGACTTTATCGCGCGGGCCAAGCTCCATATATTTGTTCTTCGGCTCGCCAAGCGGGGTTTCCGGGCCCATGCCATAATCCTGCAGATAGCGATAGCCGTTTTTATTGACCAGAATACCGCCTTCACCGCGGCAGCCCTCGGTCATCAGGATCCCGGAACCCGGCAGGCCGGTCGGGTGATACTGTACAAACTCCATGTCGCGCAGCGGAACGCCGTGCTGCAACGCCATGCCCATCCCGTCGCCGGTCACGATGCCACCGTTGGTGTTATAGCGGTAGACACGCCCGGCCCCGCCGGTCGCCATCACCACGGCATTGGCGCGGATCTGGACCAGCGTACCTTCCATCATGTTCATCGCCACCAGGCCGCGAGCCTGGCCGTCATCGACCAGAATATCGA
This sequence comes from Leclercia sp. UBA5076, assembly GCF_002416465.1. Taxonomy (NCBI): domain Bacteria; kingdom Pseudomonadati; phylum Pseudomonadota; class Gammaproteobacteria; order Enterobacterales; family Enterobacteriaceae; genus Leclercia; species Leclercia sp. UBA5076. The sequence continues at coordinate 89,607 of NZ_DIAO01000011.1, read as the reverse complement.
GGACGAAATGTTCGTCGAAGCGCTGGATCTGGGGGTACTGGAGTGACGTCTGGAACAGGGTGTGGAGCATGTGGAAGCCGGTCTTATCGGCGGCAAACCAGGTACGCTCAATTTTCATACCGCCGAAGCGCCGCACGTTGACGCTGCCGTCATCCCGGCGGCTCCACGGACAACCCCACTGCTCAAGCTGGGTCATTTCCGTCGGACAATGATGAACGAAATAATCAACGACATCCTGCTCGCATAGCCAGTCGCCGCCGGCCACCGTGTCGTGGAAGTGATAATCAAAGCTGTCATGATCCTGCGCGACGGCGGCGGATCCCCCCTCGGCGGCAACCGTATGGCTGCGCATAGGATATACTTTTGAAATCAGGGCGATTTTAGCGTTCGGATTAGCCTGGGCTGCAGCTATCGCTGCGCGTAATCCTGCTCCGCCAGCGCCTATAATGGCAAGATCGGCTTGAAAGGTATGCACGACATTCCTCCAGATTTTTGATATTCGCATCACGACTACCCTTGGGTAGTGCAGGGCCCAGGAGGGCAAATGCGAAGGCGATTCCACTGCTCCTTTATGGGTAACGCAGTATAGCCGCAGGGAAAGAAGGGAAATTTGACGTGTTCGATTTTTTTGCGGTTATTTCCCTTCATTTATCACTGCAATTGATGAATTGCGTCACGTAATTATTGGAGGTTATGAAAACCCTAAAATTCATTGGGCAAAATTTGTCTCCGCCCTGGGTTGCGAGTAGACTTCGTCCCCTTGTCTGAAATCGGAGAAATTCTCATGAGCGAAACGGCCACCTGGCAGCCGAGCGCATCCATCCCCAATCTGTTAAAACGCGCTGCAATTATGGCGGAGATCCGCCGCTTCTTTGCCGACCGCGGAGTGCTGGAGGTGGAAACGCCCTGCATGAGTCAGGCGACGGTCACGGATATTCATCTGGTGCCGTTTGAAACCCGTTTTGTTGGCCCTGGTCACTCTCAGGGGATGAATCTCTATCTGATGACCAGCCCGGAATACCATATGAAACGCCTGCTGGCAGCCGGGTGTGGCCCGGTGTACCAACTGTGCCGCAGTTTCCGCAACGAAGAGATGGGGCGTCATCACAATCCGGAATTCACCATGCTGGAGTGGTACCGTCCGCACTATGACATGTACCGCCTGATGAACGAGGTGGACGACCTACTGCAACAGGTGCTGGAGTGCCCGGAAGCGGAAACGCTCTCTTATCAGCAGGCTTTCCAGCGTCATCTGGAGATTGATCCGCTCTCGGCTGACAAAACGCAACTGCGTGAAGCGGCAGCGAAACTGGATCTCAGCAATATTGCCGATACCGAAGAAGATCGCGACACGCTGCTGCAGATGCTCTTTACCTTTGGTGTTGAGCCGCAGATTGGCAAAGATCGTCCGACCTTCGTCTATCACTTCCCGGCAAGCCAGGCGTCACTGGCGCAAATCAGCACGGAAGATCACCGCGTGGCGGAGCGCTTCGAGGTTTACTTTAAAGGTATTGAACTGGCGAATGGTTTCCATGAGCTGACCGATGCCCGGGAGCAGCAACAGCGTTTCGAACAGGATAACCGCAAGCGTGCCGCACGCGGCCTGCCGCAACAGCCTATCGACCACAACTTACTGGGTGCGTTAAAAGCGGGCCTGCCGGACTGCTCCGGTGTGGCGCTGGGTGTCGATCGTCTGGTGATGCTGGCGCTGGGCGCCGAGCAACTGGGTGATGTGATTGCGTTTACCGTAGATCGCGCCTGAGATGTTGTTTGCCCGGCGGCGCTGCGCTTGCACGGGCCTACGGATTTTGTAGGCCGGGTAAGCGTAGCGCCACCCGGCATTTGCACTACAAACTCCCCGCCGGGCGCTGCTTCGCCGCCGACGTCAAGGTTCTTCCCGTCTTACGTCCATCCAGCGTTTCCAGGCGCATCTGGAACGGTGGGAACGGCATATCGATGCCGTGTTCACGGAAGCCCGCCAGAATCAGCTGGTGGATCTCATGACGCAGCGGCATACGATGGCCCATCTCCGCCGCGTAAATACGCAGTTCGAAAATCTGGATCCCCTGCTGTAAATCCACCAGGAACACTTCCGGCTCCGGGGTGCTGATCACCAGCGAGCAGCGCTCGGCCGCCGTGTAGAGGATCTGCGTTACCTCTTCGCTGTTGGCATCCGACGGTGCCGGCACGGTCAGGACCACACGCGTGACGGAGTCAGACAGCGACCAGTTAATAAACTGCTCGGTGATAAACGCCTTGTTTGGCACGATGATCTCTTTGCGGTCCCAGTCGCTGATGGTGGTAGCGCGGGTGTTGATTTTGGTGATGCTCCCGGTCAAATCGCGGATCGTCACGGTATCGCCAATACGAATCGGCTTTTCAAACAGGATGATCAGGCCGGAGATAAAGTTGGCGAAGATCTCCTGCAAACCAAACCCGAGCCCCACCCCGAGCGCAGCCACCAGCCACTGCAACTTCGACCACTCAATGCCGATCATCGAGAAGCCCACCAGCCCGCCAAAGAGCATCAGCAGGTATTTGGTGATGGTGGTGATGGCGTATCCGGTTCCTGGGGTCAAATCCAGATGCTGCAACAGGGCCAGCTCCAGCAGCGCCGGGAAGTTCCGGATCAGCTGGGTGGTGATGATGAAGACCAGAATGGCAATCAGGACTGCGCCGAGCGTAATCGGCTCCAGACTCTCCACGCCCTGTACCGTCGAGGTTACATCCCAGAGGGTGATGTTCTCCAGGAAGCCAAACGCCGAATGAATTTCCGACCACAGGAAGATAACGGAGAGCAGGGCGATCAGCATCAGGATGGATCGTACCAGCCGCAGTGACTGGGTACTGATGGCATCCAGATCCAGCTCGGTTTCATCTACCTCTACTGCCCCCTCGGTACTGAGCATGTGAGGTGGCTCCTCTTCACCGCGCGCACGCTGGGCGAGGATTTCGGCCCGGCGGTTTTTCGCCCGGTCGAAGGCCAGGCGACGGCGCTGGATCAGCATCCAGCGGCGGATCACGTGGTAGACCACCAGCAGCAGGAACCAGATCGCTACCGAGGTCTCAAGACGCGCCAGCAACGCCTGAGCGGTGGCCAGATAGCCGACGGCCGCCGCGAGGATCGCCGCCAGCGGGGCGCCGAGCAGCAGATTCCACAGCATATGGTTGACCATGTTATCGCCGCTACCCTCTTTGTCGAGATAGAGCGGGATCCCGGCCTTCTTCAGGCTCAGCGTCACCACCGCAAGCGCACCGCAAATCAGCATAAAGCAGAGGCGACCCAGCGAGCCGGAAAACTCCCGATCGTTGAGGTTATCAAACATGATCAGCGCCATAATCAGCGGCACGATAAGCCCGATGCTCATCAGGTAGTAGCGCATGGCCCGCGCCACGCGATTACGCGGCCAGCCAAAGTGGGCGACAAACAGCCCGTTCGGACGCGCGAAGGTGGCGCAGATCATCACCACCCACAGCAGCGGCACGGTAGCCGTTACCCCGAAACCTATCGCCACCGCCAGCGGGTAAGGCCAGGCTTCGCGCAGGCCATAACCCAGGGTCATCCACAGCACCGGCAGCGGTGAGGCAACCAGAATCGACCAGAAAACCGTGCGCAGCGTGAGCCAGAAATGATCCTGCGTCACCTTGCCTACACGGGCGCTGGAGCGGTCAAGGAAGCGGGTGAAATGGCGACGCGAATAAATGCTGAATCCGACCAGGATCAGCGCCCCCAGCAGCGGGAAAATCGTCTCCTTGCTGGTGAGCATCATAATGCTGGCTTTGCCAAGCTGGCTGAAGGTATCCAGCGAAATCAAGCGGCGCAGGTCCTGAACAATATCAATCGGCCAGGAGAAGGAGACGGGGCGCACGTCCGAGGTCCAGAACAGATAGCGGTGGGTCGCCTCGTTGACCTCTTTTAACGCATCTTCCAGCTGGCTGTTCGATACTTTCAGTTTGGTCAGTTCAAGCAGCAGCGTATCGCCGCCCTGCAACAGAGAGTTCAGCAGCTCGCGCTGCGTTCTCAGCTGGGCTTCCAGAATCCGGTTTTGTTCGGCGGTCAACGGCTTGCCATCCGGCTGGTGGATCTGGCGCAACTGGGGCTGCTTATTCAGTTGATCCTCAAAGCGCAGTCGCTGTACGCGCAGCTGTGCCATTTCGGTATCCAGCTGCTGCGGTTTTGGCATCTCGGGCAGACGCGCAACCTGAGCGCGCAGCGCCTCGCCCAGCAGATTCGACGAACCCAGCCACTGGGACTGTTCGCGAAGGGTATTCAGCGCCTGGCGCACCTGCAGGGTCTGACTGGTTGCCTGACGTTGCTGCGAGGCCACCAGATCCATACGCTGCGCCTGCTGGTTAAGCGCGGCCGAAAGCTCCCGGTTGACTTTGAATTGCTCCACGATGCCGGACGGCAGGTTCTCGCTATTCTCCGCCAGCATCTCGGTGCTTTCCAGCGCCCGCTCAGCTTCACGCTGGCGCTGGCTGTTCAGCTGATTGCGCAGCGCCTGAAGATAAGCGTCCAGCTGCTCACCCTGCTTTTTCGCCAGCTCAGAGCGCATACGGGCCAGCTCCTGACGGTTGTTAGCCGAGAGTTGCGCCAGCTCCAGTTCATCCACCAGGGCTTTTAATCTGGCGGACTCCGCCTGCATGCCGAGATTCTGTGCCTGGTTAAGGGGGGTATTGCCGGTTTGCGCCCCGGCCCGGCGTTCAACCTCATTGAGCTGGCGGCGGGCGTCGGTTTGCTGCTGTGGTAGCTGATTCAGCGAGTCGGCGATATCCCGGGCACGCTCCTGCTCCTGCTGCGCCTGGCGGGTTTTTTCCAGTAGCTGGCTGCTGACCTGTAGGATCTCCTGGTTGAGCGCGTCAGAGGTTAAGCCCGCGGGCACCTGACGTGGCTCTTCACGGATATCGCTCAGCTGCGCGCGGAGGGTTTGCGAAAGTTTGGGGAAATTATCGATAACCTGCTGATACTGCGTGGCACGCTCAAGGGAGCCTTTACGCTCCTCAAGGGCGTTCAGCGCAGCCTGGAGCACCTCTACGGTTTCTGGCTGGGCGGGTTTTGCCGCCTTTGCCTGCTCCAGTTCTTGCGTGATTTGTTTGGTATCGGGGGCCGTCGCTGCGTAGGCCCCCATACTGAGGCACCAGGCCATCAGAAAAGTGATAATCAGGCGCACGTCAGTTTACCTTTTGCTTAGCTTACGTCTTTTTTATCGTCGACCAGTGGGCTGGCTTCGTGTTCGGCGGCAATCTCTTCTGCTGGCAGTGGCGCAGGCTCTGCATCCGTGGTGACGAAGGGCTCTGTTGATACCGCCAGCGGCTGGCCGAGCTTGGTCACGGACAGACTTTCAAGCTGCTCTACCAGCTTCACTTTACCCTGCGCAAACAGGTTGATAACGGTGGAGCCGAGCTTGAAGCGGCCCATTTCCTGACCTTTAAGCAGCGCCACGGAACCTTCGCTTTCGCCCGCAGGCCACGTCCAGCGTTTGATGATCCCTTCACGCGGCGGCGTAATGGTGCCCGCCCAGACCGTTTCGATGCTGCCGACAATGGTCGCACCCACCAGAATTTGCGCCATTGGGCCAAACTCGGTGTCGAACAGGCAGATAACGCGCTCGTTACGGGCAAACAGGTTCGGTACGTTTTGCGCGGTGAGGTGGTTAACCGAGAAGAGATCGCCCGGTACGTAGATCATCTCGCGCAGGATACCGTTGCACGGCATATGCACGCGGTGGTAGTCACGTGGCGACAGGTAGGTGGTAGCAAAGGTCCCGTTGCGGAACAGATCCGCCATCAGGTAGTTACCGGCCAGCAGGGCTTCCAGGCTGTAGTTGTGGCCTTTAGCCTGCAAAATTTTGTCGTTTTCGATAGCACCCAACTGGCTGATCACGCCGTCGGCAGGCATTACCAGCACGTTCGGGTCAGTGTTCAGGGGGCGTACTTCATCGCGCAGTGGGCGGACGAAGAAATCGTTGAAGGTGCGGTAGCTTGCCGTATCCGGCTTCTGCGCTTCCTGCATATCGACCTTGTAATATTTCACGAACAGATCGATTACCAGCTTAGTCAGCCAGCCCGCTCGTTTGCTTGCGCCCCAGCCCGCCAGGCGAGTGAGCCACAGTTTCGGCAGAATGTATTGAAGCGAAAGTTTAAATGAGTTTAACAAGGTAGCCTCCAGGCCATTGTTTTGTCGTTCCTGAGCCGGCTGTTAAACAGCCGGAACCTGAAAAAAGGGGACGATTTTAGCGACGCTTAGCTTAGTTGTCAGTCATCAGATTCAGAAAAGCTTTTACGCGTTTTTACCTGAGCCATGCTTTCGAGAATGCGGTGGTAGTTTTCAAAACGGGTTTCCGCAATTTCACCGTTTTCGACCGCTTCACGAATGGCGCAGCCCGGGTCGTTGTCATGCTTACAGTCGCGATATTTGCACGCGCCTAGGTAGTCGTGGAATTCGACAAAACCGTTAAAGATTTGTTCCGGTTCAAGATGCCAAAGACCAAATTCACGCACTCCAGGGGAGTCGATCACATCGCCGCCGTGCGGGAAGTGATAGAGGCGTGAAGCGGTAGTCGTGTGCTGGCCAAGACCGGAGGTGTCGGAGACATCGTTAGTCAGGATCTCCTGCGGCAAGCCAAGCAGATTATTCAGCAGGCTGGATTTGCCCACCCCGGACTGGCCCGCAAAAATGCTGATGCGGTCGGTCAACGCCTCTTCAAGCGGCTTCAGGCCATCCTGAGTGCGGCTTGAGACCATCAGTACGCGATAGCCAATCTTGCGATAGATATCCATCTGCTCGTTAACAAATGCGGTGCCTTCGGCGTCGAGCAGATCAATCTTATTCAGGACGATCAGCGGCTCAACCTGCAGGGTTTCACACGCGACGAGATAACGGTCGATAATGTTCAGCGACAGTTCGGGCAGAATGGCCGAGACAATGACAATCTGATCGATATTGGCGGCAATCGGTTTTACGCCGTCATAAAAGTCGGGGCGGGTTAATACCGACGAGCGCTCGTGCACGGCTTCGACGATACCTTTCACCGTCACGCCTTCAGCAGCGGCTTTACCGGGGCGCCATACCACGCGGTCACCGGTTACCAGCGAGCGGATGGTGCGACGAATATTGCAGCGGTGAACGTCGCCGTCGGCAGACTCTACATCAGCATGCATACCGAAGCGGCTAATCACGATGCCTTCCGCGGGCTCGCCAAACAGGTTGTCGTCGTAGTCGACCTTTTCTGAAGTGGTTTTAAGGCGGCGCTGATGGTTAGCTTTAACGCGGCGCTGCTGCCCTTTGGAGAGTTTATTTTTACTCAATCGTGCTGGCTCCTGGTCGCCCATATTGGGCAAAACCTCTATGATACACACTAATTAATAGTAGTTAACCTGCCACGGCCGGTTATGCGAGAAGGGTGGAAAATAACATGAGTGCAGATGAAAACAATCTGATTTGGATCGATCTGGAGATGACCGGGCTCGATCCTGAGCGCGATCGCATTATTGAGATCGCCACGCTGGTCACTGACGCGAACCTGAATATCCTGGCGGAAGGGCCGACCATTGCCGTGCACCAGTCCGACGAACAGCTGGCGCTGATGGATGACTGGAACGTGCGCACCCACACCGGCAGCGGGCTGGTGGATCGCGTGAAAGCCAGCACCCAGGGCGACCGCGAAGCCGAGCTGGCGACAATCGAATTTCTGAAGCAGTGGGTACCGCAGGGAAAATCACCGATTTGTGGCAACAGCATCGGCCAGGATCGCCGCTTCCTGTTTAAGTACATGCCGGAGCTCGAAGCGTATTTCCACTACCGTTACCTGGACGTCAGCACCATGAAAGAGCTGGCGCGTCGCTGGAAGCCGGAAATTCTCGACGGCTTTAAGAAGCAGGGCACCCACCAGGCCATGGACGACATCCGTGAGTCGGTGGCGGAGCTGGCCTACTACCGCGAACATTTTATTAATTTATAAGCGATCTTTCCGGCAGGCGTGCGCCTGCCGGGGCATAACGCTTTAAATCTGCACAATGTGACGAATATTGCAGCACTTGAACTAAATTTATAAAAAAACGCTTTTTGGGGGGTTGCAGCAGAAAGGATTTCTCGTATAATGCGCCTCCCGTAACGACAGAGAATTCATCGTTACGACAGCACAGATTTTGCGGGAATAGCTCAGTTGGTAGAGCACGACCTTGCCAAGGTCGGGGTCGCGAGTTCGAGTCTCGTTTCCCGCTCCAAATCTGTTTGCTGAGAAGTAAGACCACCAATCGCAGGATTTTGAGTTGCAACAGCAGCTTGAAAGACGAAGATTAAGCGGGAATAGCTCAGTTGGTAGAGCACGACCTTGCCAAGGTCGGGGTCGCGAGTTCGAGTCTCGTTTCCCGCTCCAAATTTGTTCGCAAAGAAGTAACACCACCCAAGCGGGAATAGCTCAGTTGGTAGAGCACGACCTTGCCAAGGTCGGGGTCGCGAGTTCGAGTCTCGTTTCCCGCTCCAAATTTTTTCTCCTCCTCCAGATATCCACCGCGGAAAGCCCCGCCGGGGACGACTTGTTTCATTTCTGACAAACTCTTCTTAACAGACTTATCCACAGGTTAATCTCTTTTTACCGAATATTCAGAAACTTCGCCTGATGAATAGTAACGTTTTAATGTATTGAAATTTATAAAGAAAATTTCATTTCAAAATGTTAGCTCGATCACTTGACCAATAGCCAGAACCAGACTCTCTCTGCCTTTTAATTTTTATTCACAGGCTGTGGAAACATCATGCATCTCTCGGAAGCCCTTTTTCGACGACCCTTACCAGCCTGAGTTTCTGCGGAGATTGCACCTCAACCACGCAGGCATTTCGTTTGGCGATTTGCTGCGCAACCGCCCACTCTATGTGTTCATCGAGAAGTGGGTGCTCACCTCGGCGACTTTCCAGCGCCCGGAGATTGGCTTCATCCCAGGGGGCATTTCCCAGCGCAACGGCGATATTACGCAACCAGCGCAGGTGACCAATACGGCGAATCGCCGATCCTTCCGTCACTTTCAGGAACCAGGCTTCGCTCCAGGCAAACAGCTCTGTCAGCGGCGGCGCGTGTAACGCCTTGCGCGGGCTGAAGTCGTCCTCTTCCGTTAGCTGTGAATAACGGTTCCACGGGCAGATCAGCTGACAATCATCGCAGCCGTAAATGCGATTGCCGATTAACGGCCGAAACTCTTCCGGGATCGCCCCTTCCAGTTCAATGGTCAGGTAGGAGATGCAGCGGCGGGCATCGACGGTATAAGGCTCGACAATGGCACCGGTAGGGCAGATGGTCATACAGGCCACACAGCGGCCACAGCCTTCTTCGACCGGCTTATCCACCGGCAGGGGAAGATCAATCAGCAGTTCTCCGAGGAAGAAGAACGACCCGGCGTCGCGGCTGAGGATAAGTGAGTGCTTACCTGTCCAGCCGAGCCCGGCTTTTTCCGCCAGCGGGCGCTCAAGAACAGGCGCAGAATCGACAAAAGGTCTAAAATTCAGCGTGGCGCACTGCTCCTGAATCATTTCCCCAAGCTTTTTGAGCCGGTTACGCAACAGTTTATGATAGTCACGCCCCAGGGCATAACGGCTGACATACCCCAGAGAGGGGTTCTTCAGCGTACTGGCAAAAGCGGCTCCGGTGGGAAGGTAGTTCATACGCACGCTGATCACGCGCAGGGTTCCCGGCAACAGTTCATGCGGGCGGGCGCGCATCATGCCGTGACGCGCCATCCACTCCATCTCGCCGTGGTATTGATTATCCAGCCATGCCTGCAGTTTGGGCTCGCTGGCAGAGAGATCGGTATCGGTGATACCCACGTGTTGAAAACCAAGCTCAGCGCCCCACTGTTTAATGTTTTGCGCTAACTGATTGAGATCGAGGGGCTGTGACATGACGGACCATACTGTGAAGAAAAACCCCGCAAGTATACCACACTCTGTCTGGCCCGCGGACGACCTGCGGCGCGCCGAAAAAGAGGCGGCAGACAGTCTGGGCATTACCCTTTATGAACTGATGCGGCGTGCGGGTGAGGCAGCGTTCACCGTTGCCCGTACCGCTTACCCGCAATCCCGCCACTGGCTCATCCTGTGCGGTCATGGCAATAACGGTGGCGATGGCTATGTTGTCGCCCGACTGGCGCTTGCCGCAGGCATTACCGTTACGCTGCTGGCGACAGAGAGCGACAAACCGCTTCCGGAAGAGGCCACAGACGCGCGGCAAGCCTGGCTGGATGCGGCAGGGATTATCCACGCTGCGGATACCCCCTGGCCGGAAGGCATCGACCTCATCGTTGACGGCCTTCTGGGAACAGGTTTGCGCAGCGCGCCTCGCGACGAGGTCGCCGGATTGATCGCCCACGCTAACCAGCATGCGGCCCCCATCGTTGCGCTGGATATTCCCTCCGGGCTGGTTGCTCAGACGGGCACCACGCCAGGCGCGGTCATAAATGCCGACCATACGGTGACGTTTATTGCCCTTAAACCGGGCCTGTTGACCGGTAAAGCGCGCGATGTGGTGGGCACGTTGCATCATCACGCGCTTGGGCTGGAGGGCTGGCTCGCCGGGCAGGAGACCGCCATCACCCGCTTTGATGCCTCGCATCTGGCGCAGTGGTTGCCGCCACGCCGTCCAACTTCCCATAAGGGCGATCATGGCCGGCTGGTGATTATCGGCGGCGACCATGGCACAGCGGGCGCTATTCGCATGACCGGCGAAGCGGCACTGCGCACGGGGGCTGGGCTGGTGCGCGTCCTGACCCGCCGCGAAAATATTGCCCCGATCGTTACCGCCCGGCCTGAACTGATGGTGCATGAACTGACGCCGAAGGCGCTGGATGACAGTCTGCAATGGGCCGATGTGGTGGTGATTGGCCCCGGTCTCGGTCAGGAGCCGTGGGGGAAGGAGGCACTACGCAAGGTCGAAAACTTTCGCCATGCGATGCTATGGGACGCTGACGCGCTGAACCTTCTGGCAATCAACCCGGATAAACGTCACAATCGCATCCTGACGCCGCACCCCGGCGAGGCCGCGCGGCTGCTTAACTGCAGCGTTGCAGAAATTGAAAGCGATCGCTTACATTCTGCCCAGCGTCTGGTAAAACGTTACGGTGGTGTTGTGGTGCTGAAAGGCGCCGGTACCGTCGTCGCCAGCGAGAGCGGAGAGACAGGCATCGTGGATGTCGGCAATGCCGGAATGGCGAGCGGCGGCATGGGCGACGTGCTTTCCGGTATTATTGGCGCGTTGCTTGGACAGAAACTGGCGCTTTATGATGCCGCCTGCGCAGGCTGCGTCGCGCATGGTGCAGCTGCCGATCGGCTGGCTGACCACTATGGCACGCGCGGCATGCTGGCAACCGATCTTTTTGACACGCTAAGGCGTGTCGTTAACCCGAAAATAACTGACGTAGAAAATGATTAATCGCGTGATCCCTTTACCCGACGAACAAGCAACTTTAGATCTCGGCCAGCGCGTGGCGCAGGCCTGCCAGGGCGCAACAGTCATCTATCTGTATGGCGACCTTGGCGCGGGTAAGACCACCTTTAGCCGGGGCTTCTTACAGGCGCTGGGACATCAGGGTAATGTGAAAAGCCCGACCTACACGCTGGTCGAGCCCTACACCCTGGAAAACCTGATGGTCTACCACTTCGATCTTTATCGCCTTGCCGATCCTGAAGAGCTGGAATTTATGGGGATCCGTGACTACTTTGCCAACGATGCCATTTGCCTGGTCGAGTGGCCGCAGCAGGGGACCGGTGTTTTACCTGAACCCGATGTTGAAATTCACCTGGAGTATCAGGCGCAAGGGCGTGAAGCCCGCGTGACTGCTCTCTCCGCATCAGGAAATTCGATACTGGCGCGTTTAGCCGGTTAAGTTAAGAGATAACGGGATGATTAATCGCGTTAAAAGTTGGCTGATAGCTGCAACGGTGCTGTTTTGCGCACAGGCCGGGGCGGCAACCTTGTCCGATATTCAGGTTTCCAACGGAGACACTCAGGCCCGGATCACCTTCAGCTTTATGGGCGATCCTGAGTATGCGTTTTCGCAGGACGATAAGCGCAGCGTCGCGCTGGATATTAAACAGACCGGCGTTATCAAGGGGCTGCCGTTACAGTTCAGCGGCAACAACCTGGTGCGCAGCATTCGTTCCGGTACGCCAAAAGATGCGCAATCCCTGCGTCTGGTGGTGGATTTAACGCAAAACGGCAAGACCCGGGCGGTGAAGCAACAAAACGGGGCGAACTATATGGTGGTCTTTACCATCAACGCCGATGCACCACCGCCACCTCCGCCGCCACCGGTCGTGGTCAAGCGGGTGGAAGAGCCTGTCGTTGCACCGCGCCCTTCGGAGCCCGCACGAAATCCGTTTAAATCCGGCAGCGATCGTATTACCAGCGTCACCAGTAGCAACACGGTGACCCGTCCCGCGGTGCAGGCGCGCCCGGCAAGCGGCGATAAAGTTATTATCGCCATCGATGCTGGACACGGTGGCGATGATCCTGGCGCCATCGGGCCGGGGGGAACGCGTGAGAAAAACGTGACCATTGCCATTGCCCGTAAGCTGCGGACCTTGCTGAACGACGACCCGATGTTTAAAGGCGTGTTAACCCGTGACGGTGACTATTTTATCTCGGTCATGGGCCGTTCTGACGTGGCGCGTCAGCAGAATGCCAATTTCCTGGTCTCAGTGCATGCCGATGCAGCTCCCAACCGCAACGCGACGGGGGCGTCCGTATGGGTACTTTCCAACCGTCGCGCCAACAGCGAAATGGCAAACTGGCTTGAGGAACATGAAAAGCAATCCGAGCTGTTAGGCGGGGCGGGCGACGTGCTGGCGAACAGCCAGTCGGATCCCTACCTGAGCCAGGCGGTACTGGATTTACAGTTCGGCCATTCCCAGCGTGTCGGGTATGATGTAGCGACTAACGTCCTGAATCAGCTGCAAAGTGTCGGTTCCCTGCATAAGCGCCGCCCGGAACATGCCAGCCTCGGCGTGCTGCGTTCGCCGGATATTCCGTCCATTCTCGTGGAGACGGGCTTCATCAGTAATAACGGTGAAGAGCGCCTGCTGGCCAGTGACAGCTACCAGCAGCAGATTGCCGAAGCGATTTATAAAGGCCTGCGTAAGTACTTTGATGCGCATCCGCTCCAGTCTGCCCCACAGGGTGGCGCGGGGCAGACCGCCAGCGCCATGTTACCGGGCGAGTCAACCTCGACCAATTAAGGAGCTATCATGCCGATTCAGGTTCTGCCGCCGCAGCTTGCGAACCAAATCGCCGCCGGTGAGGTGGTAGAACGACCTGCGTCGGTAGTGAAAGAGCTGGTGGAAAACAGCTTTGATGCGGGCGCCACCCGCATCGATATCGATATCGAACGCGGCGGAGCGAAGCTCATTCGGATCCGTGATAACGGCTGCGGCATCAAAAAAGAGGAGCTGGCGCTGGCGCTGGCTCGTCACGCAACCAGCAAAATCGCCTCCCTCGACGATCTTGAAGCCATTATCAGCCTCGGTTTCCGCGGCGAAGCGCTGGCCAGTATCAGCTCCGTCTCCCGCTTAACGCTCACCTCCCGCACGGCGGAACAGCCGGAGGCCTGGCAGGCTTATGCCGAAGGCCGGGATATGGACGTGACGGTCAAACCTGCTGCGCATCCGGTGGGAACGACGCTGGAGGTGCTGGATCTCTTCTACAACACCCCCGCGCGGCGCAAGTTTATGCGCACCGAGAAAACCGAATTTGGCCATATCGACGAGATTATTCGCCGCATCGCCCTGGCGCGCTTCGATGTCACCATCAATCTGAGCCATAACGGCAAGATGATGCGCCAGTATCGCGCCGTGGCGCAGGGCGGGCAGAAAGAGCGCCGGTTGGGTGCCATCTGCGGTACGCCGTTTTTGGAAAAGGCGCTGGCCATTGAGTGGCAGCATGGCGATCTGACCCTGCGTGGTTGGGTGGCCGATCCGAAAGCGAGCAGCGCGGCTTTTGCAGAGATCCAGTATTGCTACGTGAACGGACGCATGATGCGTGACCGTCTTATCAACCATGCGATCCGCCAGGCGTGCGAGGATAAACTCGGTGCCGGTGAGCAGCCCGCTTTTGTGCTCTATCTGGAGATCGACCCGCACCAGGTGGATGTCAATGTCCATCCGGCGAAACATGAGGTGCGTTTTCACCAGTCCCGGCTGGTGCATGACTTCATCTACCAGGGGGTGCTGAGCGTATTGCAGCAGCAGGCCGAACCGAGCCTGCCGTTGAGCAAAGAGGTGCCTGCGCCGCGTCAAATCCCGGAGAACCGCATCGCGGCGGGTAGAAACCAGTTCGCTGAGCCCGCTGTGGCGCGGGAACCTGCCGCACCGCGTTTCTCGTCTGGCGGATCAGCTTCCCGGGCGTCCGGGGCGAATTATCCACATGCCCAGCCAGGCTACCAGAAGCAGGCAGGCGCGGTGTATCGCACCTTGCTGGACACCCCGGCTCCGGCACAAAAAACGGCTGAGGCTGCTCCCACAGCACCTGCCCTGATGGGCCATAACCAGAGTTTTGGTCGGGTGCTGACCATCATAGCACCCGATGCCGCGCTGCTTGAGCAGGACGGTCATCTGGCGCTGTTATCCCTGCCGGTCGCCGAACGCTGGCTGAAACAGGCGCAGCTGGCGCCCGGTCCCCATCAGGCCTGCGCCCAGCCGCTGTTGATCCCGGTGCGGATTAAAATCTCGCCGCAGGAGACGCAGGTGGTGCAGCGTCATCAGGCTGCCCTTGCTGAAATGGGTATCGAAATGGTGCTCGAATCGCATCATGTGACGCTTCGTGCCGTGCCTTTACCCTTACGCCAACAAAATTTACAAAACTTGATTCCTGAACTGATAGGCTACCTGGCGCAGCAGACAACGTTTGATGCCGCCAATACTGCACAGTGGATCGCCCGCCAGCTGGCCAGCGATCACCCAGCGTGGAGTATGGCGCAGGCTATCACCGTGCTGGCGGAGGTTGAACGCCTCTGCCCGCAGCTGGTGAAGGCTCCGCCGGGTGGTTTATTACAACCTGTTGATTTACAAACGGCTAAGGCCGCCCTGAAAAATGAGTGATGTAAGCAATACCCGCCTGCCTAAGGCGATATTTTTGATGGGGCCAACGGCCTCGGGTAAAACCGCGTTAGCCATTGAGTTACGTAAAGTTTTGCCAGTAGAGTTGATTAGCGTTGATTCCGCCCTTATTTATCAGGGGATGGATATTGGTACGGCAAAGCCTAACGCAGACGAGTTGCGCGCGGCGCCGCACCGATTGCTGGACATCCTTGACCCGGCGCAGGCTTATTCGGCGGCTGATTTTCGTCGCGATGCGCTGGCGCATATGGCTGAGATCACAGCAGCAGGGCGTATCCCGCTGCTGGTGGGCGGAACAATGCTCTATTTCAAAGCGTTACTGGAAGGGTTGTCGCCGTTACCTTCGGCAGACCCGGCCATTAGAGCAAAGATTGAGCATCAGGCAGCAGAGCAGGGATGGGGCGCACTGCATGCGCAGCTGGCAGAAATTGATCCGGTTGCGGCAGCACGTATTCATCCAAATGATCCGCAAAGGCTTTCCCGGGCACTGGAAGTTTTTTTCATTTCGGGTAAAACTTTAACGGAACTGACGCAAACGTCAGGAGAGGCTCTGCCGTATCAGGTGCATCAGTTCGCCATCGCCCCGGCGAGCCGTGAACTGCTCCATCAGCGAATTGAGCAGCGTTTTCATCAGATGTTGGCTTCAGATTTTGAAGCAGAAGTGCGGGCGCTATTTGCCCGTGGAGATTTGCATACGGATATGCCTTCCATTCGTTGTGTGGGTTATCGCCAGATGTGGTCATACATTGAAGGTGAGATTTCGCATGATGAAATGGTTTATCGAGGTATTTGCGCCACGAGACAGTTAGCGAAGCGCCAGATTACCTGGTTGCGCGGTTGGGAGGGAGTTCACTGGTTAGACAGTGAAAAACCGCAACAGGCGTTACACGATGTATTACAGGTTGTTGGTGATATCGCAGACTGAATGTGTACAATTAAGCCGTATCGTGCGCAATTTTTCAGAATCGCAAGGTTCTAAGTACAAAACAAGCATATAAGGAAAAGATAGAATGGCTAAGGGGCAATCTTTACAAGATCCGTTCTTGAACGCACTGCGTCGGGAACGTGTTCCAGTTTCTATTTATTTGGTGAATGGTATTAAGCTGCAAGGTCAGATTGAATCTTTCGATCAGTTCGTGATCCTGTTGAAAAACACGGTCAGCCAGATGGTTTATAAGCACGCGATTTCTACTGTTGTTCCGTCTCGCCCGGTATCTCATCACAGCAATAACGCTGGCGGCGGTTCCAGTAACTACCATCATGGCAGCAACGCGCAGGGTTCTTCTGCGCCTGCGCAGGACAGCGAAGAGACCGAATAAGGTTACTGGCTGTTATTTCCATATCGGGGAGCCAGGTTTTCTGCGTTCCCCGCTGATCTTTTTTGAGAGGTTTACGCTTGTTTGACCGTTACGATGCCGGTGAGCAGGCGGTGCTGGTACACATCTATTTTTCGCAAGACAAAGATATGGAAGATCTCCAGGAGTTTGAATCTCTGGTCTCTTCCGCCGGTGTCGAAGCAATGCAGGTGATTACCGGTAGCCGTAAAGCGCCGCACCCAAAGTTTTTTGTTGGTGAAGGTAAAGCAGTAGAGATTGCGGATGCCGTAAAAGCGACTGGCGCATCGGTCGTGCTGTTTGATCACGCCCTGACACCGGCCCAGGAACGCAACCTGGAACGTCTGTGCGAATGTCGTGTTATCGATCGGACGGGTTTGATTTTAGACATTTTTGCCCAACGTGCACGTACCCATGAAGGGAAATTGCAGGTTGAGCTGGCGCAGTTGCGCCATCTGGCGACGCGCCTGGTGCGTGGCTGGACACACCTTGAACGACAAAAGGGCGGGATTGGTTTGCGCGGCCCGGGTGAAACCCAGCTCGAAACCGACCGTCGCTTGCTGCGTGGCCGTATTACCCAGATCCTCTCTCGGCTGGAAAAAGTTGAGAAGCAACGTGAGCAGGGGCGCCGCTCCCGACAGAAAGCAGACATCCCGACGGTGTCGCTGGTCGGTTATACCAACGCCGGTAAATCCACCCTGTTTAACCAGATTACTGAGGCCCAGGTTTACGCCGCAGACCAGCTGTTTGCGACCCTGGATCCGACGCTGCGCCGCATTGATGTGACGGATGTCGGAGAAACCGTGCTGGCGGATACCGTTGGGTTTATCCGTCATCTGCCGCACGATCTGGTGGCCGCGTTTAAAGCTACCCTGCAGGAGACCCGTCAGGCGACGTTGCTGTTGCACGTTATCGACGCTGCGGATGTACGCGTTCAGGAAAATATTGATGCAGTGAATATCGTGCTGGAAGAGATTGATGCCCACGAGATCCCGACGCTGCTGGTGATGAACAAGATCGATATGCTGGACAATTTCGAACCGCGTATCGACAGGGATGAAGAGAACATACCGATTCGGGTCTGGCTTTCTGCGCAGACCGGTGTCGGTGTACCACTGCTTTTCCAGGCTTTAACAGAACGTCTTTCCGGTGAAGTGGCTCAGCACACGCTGCGTCTGCCACCCGAGGAAGGCCGACTGCGCAGCCGTTTTTATCAGCTTCAGGCGATAGAAAAAGAGTGGATGGAGGATGACGGCAGCGTGGGGTTGCAGGTGCGTATGCCAATCGTCGACTGGCGTCGCCTCTGTAAACAAGAACCTGCGCTGGTCGACTACGTCGTCTGACCGGAAAGGAGATGCCTGAAGGATTTTGCCCTTTGGGATACCCGAACCGCTGCGAATGCTCCGGCATGCCAGGCGTTTGAGGGTATATCACCGCATAACAAATATGGAGCACATACATGGCGTGGAATCAGCCCGGTAATAACGGACAAGACCGCGACCCGTGGGGGAGCAGCAATAATCAAGGCGGCAACTCCGGGGGAAATGGCAACAAAGGTGGTCGCGAGCAGGGGCCACCCGATCTGGATGATATCTTCCGCAAGCTGAGCAAAAAGCTGGGCGGACTCGGCGGTGGTAAAGGCACTGGCGGCGGTACTGGCCAGGGGCCGCGTCCTCATATGGGCGGTCGTGTGGTGGGCATTGTTGCCGCAGCGGCGGTGATTATCTGGGCTGCCAGCGGGTTCTACACAATCAAAGAAGCCGAGCGCGGTGTTGTCACCCGTTTTGGCAAATTCAGCCATCTGGTTGAGCCGGGCCTGAACTGGAAGCCGACCTTTATCGATGACGTCACGGCGGTGAACGTTGAATCGGTACGCGAACTGGCGGCATCCGGCGTGATGCTGACGTCAGACGAAAACGTGGTTCGCGTTGAGATGAACGTGCAGTATCGTGTGACCGATCCTGAACGTTACCTCTTTAGCGTGACCAGCGCCGATGACAGTCTGCGTCAGGCGACCGACAGCGCCCTGCGTGGCGTGATCGGTAAATACACCATGGACCGCATTCTGACCGAAGGTCGTACCGTTATTCGTAGCGATACCCAGCGTGAGCTGGAAGAGACCATTCGTCCGTATAACATGGGTATCACCCTGCTGGACGTCAACTTCCAGGCTGCTCGTCCGCCGGAAGAGGTCAAAGCGGCGTTTGACGATGCGATTGCTGCCCGTGAAAACGAACAGCAGTACATCCGTGAGGCTGAAGCTTACACCAACGAAGTTCAGCCGCGTGCGAACGGTCAGGCACAGCGTATTCTGGAAGAGGCGCGAGCCTATAAGACCCAGACCGTGCTGGAAGCCCAGGGTGAGGTGGCTCGCTTTGCGAAAATCCTGCCGGAATATAAAGCCGCGCCGGAAATTACCCGTGAGCGTCTCTATATCGAAACCATGGAGAAAGTGCTGAGCCATACCCGTAAGGTGCTGGTCAATGACAGCAAAGGTGGCAACCTGATGGTTCTGCCGCTGGATCAGATGCTGAAAGGCGGTAACGCGCCGGCGACAAAAAATGACAACAGTGGTGCCAACAACCTGCTGCGTCTGCCACCTGCGTCTTCCGGAAACGCCAGCGCAAACACCCGCTCTTCTTCAAGCGATGGTGACATCATGGACCAACGCCGCGCCAACGCGCAGCGTAACGACTACCAGCGTCAGGGGGAATAACGATGCGTAAGTCAGTAATTGCGATCATTATTATCGTGCTGGTTGTGCTTTACACCTCAATTTTTGTGGTTAAAGAGGGCGAGCGTGGGATTAAATTCCAGTTCAGCAGCGTCGTGCGTGACGGCGACAAGCGTCCGGTTATTTATGAGCCAGGCCTGCACTTCAAAGTGCCGTTTATTCAGTCTGTGAAAACGCTTGATGCGCGTATCCAGACGATGGATAACCAGGCCGACCGTTTCGTGACTAAAGAGAAAAAAGACCTGATCGTTGACTCCTATATCAAGTGGCGTATCAGCGACTTCAGCCGTTACTTCCTGGCAACCGGCGGCGGCGACGTCTCTCAGGCCGAAGTGCTGCTGAAACGTAAGTTCTCTGACCGTCTGCGTTCTGAGATTGGTCGTCTGGATGTCCGGGACATCGTAACCGACTCCCGCGGTCGTCTGACCTCTGAAGTACGCGATGCGCTGAACTCCGGTTCTGCCGGCACGGAAGATGAAGTGACAACCCCAGCGGCTGACGATGCCATCGCCAAAGCGGCTGAACGCGTTCAGGCTGAAACCAACGGTAAAGTGGCGGTTATCAACCCGAACAGTATGGCGGCATTGGGTATCGAAGTGGTTGACGTGCGTATCAAGCAGATCAACCTGCCAACGGAAGTCTCTGAGGCGATCTACAACCGTATGCGTGCCGAGCGTGAAGCGGTAGCCCGTCGTCATCGTTCACAGGGTCAGGAAGAGGCTGAAAAGCTGCGTGCAACCGCAGACTATGAAGTGACCAAAACCCTGGCAGAAGCGGAGCGTCAGGGCCGTATCCTGCGCGGTGAAGGCGATGCCGAAGCGGCGAAGCTGTTTGCGGATGCCTTCAGCCAGGATCCAGACTTCTATGCCTTTATCCGTAGCCTGCGTGCCTACGAGAGCAGCTTCCAGAGCAATCAGGACGTTATGGTTCTCAGCCCGGATAGCGATTTCTTCCGCTATATGCGCTCGCCTACGACACCACGATAAGCAGCGTTAAAAATGGCGCCATAAGGCGCCATTTTTTTATCTTAATTACCCAGCAGCTTGCTAAACAGCCCGCCGATAACAGGCAGCGATCCCAGCGTAGACTCAATGGTATAGCCGACAGTCGAACCCACCGATTGACCTAATTTTTCGCCCAGAGTGGGAGCAATTTGCCCAAGGTTAATGTTACCGATCAGGGGAACATCCACGCTCAGCAGATCGCCTGCGGTGGTCCAGGCAAAGTTACCGATCTTGCCACCCAGCGAAGCGATGCCATCCTGCAACCAGCCCGCGCCGCTTACAGCTTCAATTTCTAAAAGAGTCAATTCTTTCATTTTCATCATCCTAATTAGTGTAATTACAACAACAACTCATATTTGAGATGCGGGCAAAGGGTGACAATTTTTAAAATAAGCGGCAAGGCCAGAATTTATGAATTTTTAACTTCACATACGGAATCATATAACCGCTCCGCCGGTAACCCGATAAAAGGCCTTTGTTAAAAAACTCACATCAATTTGCCAGGTGCTTCGCCATGATTAGTGATGTGATTCGTCTCGCTCCACAACATATTGAGGTAATCGTTTAACTGCGCATAAAGCAGTCCGTTTCGCCGAAATTTGTATACAAAAAAAGCTGAACATCATCAAAACCGATGGTAGAATCCATTTTTAAGCAATCGGTGATTTTGAAAAATGGGTAACAACGTCGTCGTACTGGGCACCCAATGGGGTGACGAAGGTAAAGGGAAGATCGTCGATCTTCTGACTGAACGTGCTAAGTTTGTTGTACGTTATCAGGGTGGTCACAACGCAGGCCATACTCTCGTAATCAACGGTGAAAAAACCGTCCTCCATCTTATTCCATCAGGCATTCTTCGTGACAATGTGACCAGCATCATCGGTAACGGTGTTGTGCTGTCTCCTGCTGCGCTGATGAAAGAGATGAAAGGTCTGGAAGACCGTGGCATCCCGGTTCGCGAGCGTCTGCTGCTCTCTGAAGCCTGTCCGCTGATCCTCGACTACCACGTTGCGCTGGATCTGGCGCGTGAAAAAGCACGCGGCGCGAAAGCGATCGGTACCACCGGCCGTGGTATCGGCCCGGCTTACGAAGATAAAGTCGCCCGTCGCGGTCTGCGTGTTGGCGATCTGTTCGATAAAGCCACCTTTGCTGAAAAACTGAAAGAGGTGATGGAATATCACAACTTCCAGCTGGTGAACTTCTACAAAGTTGACGCCGTTGACTACCAGAAAGTGCTGGATGACGTCATGGCGATCGCTGACATCCTGACCGGTATGGTTGTTGATGTATCCGATCTGCTGGACCAGGCGCGCAAGCGTGGCGATTTCGTCATGTTCGAAGGTGCGCAGGGTACGCTGCTGGATATCGACCACGGTACCTATCCGTATGTAACCTCTTCCAACACCACCGCAGGTGGCGTGGCAACCGGTTCTGGCCTGGGTCCGCGTTATGTGGATTACGTTCTGGGCATCATCAAAGCTTACTCCACTCGCGTGGGTGCGGGTCCGTTCCCGACCGAACTGTTTGATGAAACCGGCGAGTTCCTGTGCAAGCAAGGTAACGAGTTTGGCGCGACCACCGGTCGTCGTCGTCGTACCGGCTGGCTGGATGCGGTTGCTGTGCGCCGTGCGGTGCAGATCAACTCCCTGTCTGGCTTCTGCCTGACCAAGCTGGACGTCCTGGATGGTCTGAAAGAGGTGAAAATCTGTGTTGCCTACCGTATGCCGGATGGCCGTGAAGTGACCACCACTCCACTGGCCGCTGACGACTGGCAGGGCATTGAGCCGATCTACGAAACCATGCCAGGCTGGTCTGAAACCACCTTTGGCGTGAAAGAGCGTAGCGGTCTGCCGCAGGCAGCGCTGGATTACATCCAGCGTATTGAAGAGCTGACCGGCGTGCCGATTGATATCATCTCTACCGGCCCGGATCGTTCTGAAACCATGATCCTGCGCGACCCGTTCGACGCATAATGAGGGTTTCGCCCGGCGGCGCTACGCTTGCCGGGCCTACAACACCCATCACAGGCCGGAAAGCGATGCGCATCCGGCTTTTTCGTTCTCCTTTCCCCCTTTCAGTTTAAATAAATTCGCCGTTGACTATCTGGCTGGTTTATCATCATTAATGAATATCTCTGCGGATATACCGCGTTTTACCCTTTTCCTGAGGTTGATGTGCAGTTAACAAGTTTCACCGATTACGGATTGCGTGCGCTGATTTACATGGCGTCGTTACCCGCTGGACAGATGACCAGTATCTCTGAGGTGACAGAGGTCTACGGTGTGTCCCGTAATCATATGGTCAAAATAATCAATCAACTTAGCCGAGCCGGATATGTTGCTGCCGTCCGCGGGAAAAATGGCGGCATCCGCCTCGGTAAACCGGCACAGAGTATTCGTGTTGGTGATGTGGTGCGCGAACTGGAGCCATTGTCTCTGGTGAACTGCAGCAGTGCGTTCTGCCACATTACCCCCGCCTGTCGACTGAAACAGGCGCTTTCAAAGGCTGTGCAAAGTTTTCTCATGGAACTGGATAACTACACGCTGGCCGATTTGGTTGAAGAGAATCAACCGCTATATAAATTATTGCTGGTGGAATGAAGAAAACGTCCACCGGAGATGACAACGGAGGAACCGCTATGTCACAAGATCCTTTCCAGGAACGCGAAGCCGAAAAATACGCGAACCCTATCCCCAGCCGCGAGTTCATCATTGAACACCTCACAAAACGTGAAAAACCTGCCAACCGTGAAGAACTTGCCGCTGAACTGAACATTGAAGGCGAAGAGCAAATTGAAGCCCTTCGCCGCCGCCTTCGCGCAATGGAGCGCGACGGACAACTCGTCTTTACCCGCCGTCAATGCTATGCCCTGCCGGAGCGTCTCGATCTGCTGAAAGGCATGGTAATTGGCCACCGTGATGGTTACGGCTTCCTGCGCGTCGAAGGCCGCAAGGACGACCTCTACCTCTCATCTGAACAGATGAAAATGTGCATTCACGGCGACCAGATCCTGGCCCAGCCGCTGGGTGCAGACCGCAAAGGGCGTCGTGAAGCGCGCGTTGTGCGTGTGCTGGTGCCAAAAACCAGCCAGATCGTAGGCCGCTACTTCACGGATGCCGGCGTGGGTTTTGTGGTGCCGGATGATAGCCGCCTGAGCTTTGACATCCTCATTCCGCCTGAAGAGGTGATGGGCGCGCGGATGGGCTTTGTGGTGGTGGTTGAGCTGACTCAGCGTCCAACCCGTCGTACCAAAGCGGTCGGTAAGATTGTGGAAGTGCTGGGCGATAACATGGGCACCGGCATGGCCGTGGATATGGCACTGCGCACCCATGAAATCCCCCACGTCTGGCCAAAAGCCGTTGAAGAGCAGGTTGAAGGGCTGAAAGAGCAGGTACCGGAGTCGGCAAAAGCGGGCCGCGTGGATCTGCGCAGCCTGCCGCTGGTCACCATTGATGGCGAAGACGCCCGTGACTTTGATGACGCCGTCTACTGTGAGAAAAAACGCGGCGGCGGCTGGCGTCTGTGGGTAGCGATTGCCGATGTGAGCTATTACGTCCGGACCGGTACGCCGCTGGATGGCGAAGCGCGTAACCGCGGCACCTCGGTCTACTTCCCGTCCCAGGTGGTACCGATGCTGCCGGAAGTGCTCTCCAACGGCCTGTGCTCGCTTAACCCGCAGGTTGACCGTCTCTGCATGGTTTGTGAAATGACCATCTCCAGCAAGGGGCGTTTAACCGGCTACAAATTCTATGAAGCGGTGATGAGTTCACATGCGCGCCTGACCTATACCAAAGTGTGGCATATGCTGCAGGGGGATCGGGATCTGCGTGAACAGTACGCTCCGCTGGTGAAGCACATCGAAGAGCTGCATAACCTCTATAAAGTGCTGGAGCAGGCGCGTGAAGAGCGCGGCGGGATCTCATTTGAGAGTGAAGAGGCGAAGTTCATCTTTAACGCTGAGCGTCGCATTGAGCGTATCGAACAGACCCAGCGTAACGATGCCCACAAGCTGATTGAAGAGTGCATGATCCTGGCGAACATCTCCGCGGCACGCTTCGTTGAGAAAGCCAAAGAGCCTGCGCTGTTCCGTATCCACGACAAACCGACCACCGAAGCTATTACCTCTTTCCGTACCGTACTGGCGGAGCTGGGTCTTGAGCTGCCGGGGGGCAACAAGCCGGAGCCGCGCGATTACGCCGAGCTGCTGGAATCGATTAGCGATCGCCCTGACGCGGAAATGCTGCAAACCATGCTGCTGCGTTCCATGAAGCAGGCAATTTACGATCCTGAGAACCGCGGCCACTTTGGTCTGGCGTTGCAGTCTTATGCGCACTTTACCTCGCCGATCCGCCGTTATCCGGATCTGTCACTGCACCGTGCCATTAAGTATCTGCTGGCACATGAGCAGGGCCACAAAGGCAACACGACCGAAACCGGGGGTTATCACTACTCCATGGAAGAGGTCCTGCAGCTGGGCCAACACTGTTCCATGACCGAACGCCGCGCTGATGAAGCGACGCGCGACGTGGCGGACTGGCTGAAGTGTGACTTTATGCTGGATCAGGTCGGGAACATCTTTAAGGGCGTGATTGCCAGCGTCACCGGTTTTGGCTTCTTTGTACGCCTTGATGAACTCTTTATCGATGGTCTGGTGCATGTCTCATCCCTGGATAACGACTACTACCGTTACGATCAGGTTGGGCAGCGCCTGACCGGCGAGTCCAGCGGCCAGACCTACCGTCTGGGCGATCGCGTGGAAGTGAAGGTCGAAGCCGTCAACATGGACGAGCGTAAGATTGATTTCAGCCTGATCTCCAGCGAACGCGCGCCACGTAACGTAGGTAAAACCGCGCGGGATAATGCGAAGAGAGGGGCCGCCGGAAAAACCAGCGGCAAACGCCGTCAGGCCGGTAAGCGGGTAAACTTCGAGCCGGACAGCGCCTTCCGTGGTGAGAAAAAACAAAAGCCGAAGGCCGCGAAGAAAGAAGCCAGAGCCGCCAAAAAACCGTCGGCCAAAACCCAAAAAATAGCTGCGGCGACCAAAGCGAAGCGCGCGGCAAAGAAAAAAGTGGCGGAGTAATTCTCCCCTGACCTTGATCCTCTCCCGGCAGGGAGAGGTGAACAGTAATTAATGAGAACCATCAATGAGTGAAATGATTTACGGCATCCACGCGGTGCAGGCCCTGCTGGAGCGCGCACCGGAGCGTTTTCAGGAAGTCTTTATTCTGAAAGGGCGTGAAGATAAACGCCTGATGCCGCTGATCCATGCCCTGGAAGCGCAGGGCGTGGTGATCCAGCTGGCGAACCGTCAGTACCTGGATGAGAAAAGCGAAGGGGCAGTACACCAGGGCATCATCGCCCGCGTGAAGCCGGGCCGCCAGTATCAGGAGAACGATCTGCCGGATCTGATCGCCGCGCTGGATAACCCGTTCTTCCTGATCCTCGACGGCGTGACCGATCCGCACAACCTCGGTGCCTGCCTGCGTAGCGCCGATGCGGCGGGCGTCCATGCGGTGATTGTGCCAAAAGATCGCTCCGCGCAGCTCAACGCGACGGCCAAAAAAGTGGCCTGCGGCGCGGCGGAGAACGTACCGTTGATCCGCGTGACCAACCTGGCGCGCACCATGCGTCAGTTACAGGAAGAGAACATCTGGATCGTCGGTACTGCGGGTGAGGCAGACCATACCCTGTTCCAGAGCAAAATGACCGGTCGTCTGGCGCTGGTGATGGGGGCGGAAGGTGAAGGCATGCGCCGTCTGACGCGGGAGCATTGCGACGAACTGATCAGCATTCCGATGGCGGGCAGCGTCTCGTCCCTGAACGTTTCCGTAGCAACCGGCATCTGCCTGTTCGAAGCGGTACGCCAGCGCGGGTAGTCTGTTGTGCCCGGTGGCGCTGCGCTTACCGGGCCCACGGTCCGTGCTGTTGTAGGCCGGGTAAGGCGAAGCCGCCACCCGGCACTATCACTCCTCCAGCGACCGCAAATGGTCATCCTTCTTAAGCGTCATCAGCGCCACAATACTCACCACCGCCGTGACCATCACGTAATAGGCCGGAATATCCAGGTTCCCCGTCTCTTTTATCAGCCCGGTAATGATTAGCCCCGCACAGCCCGAGAAGATGGCGTTCGACAGCGAATAGGCCAGCCCCAGTCCGGTATAGCGCACCCTGGTCGGGAACATCTCTGACAGCATGGCCGGGCCTGGCCCTGCCAGCATCCCCACCAGGCCACCGGCAATCAGCACCACTATCGCTTTCACCGCCAGGGTGCTGGACTCCGCCTGCAAAATTTTCAGCAGCGGCAGGGCAAGAATCAGCAGCAGCGCGGCGGCGATAACCATCACCGTGCGGCGTCCGATGCGGTCGCTGAGGATCCCCGATGGGATAATGGTCAGCGCAAAACCGATATTGGAGATGACCGCAATCAGCAGCGCCTGGTTAAAGCCCGTATGCAGGGCCGATTGCAGGTAGGCGGGCATGATCACCAGATAGGTATAGCCGGCGGCAGACCACACCATCACCCGGCCAATTCCCATCCCGATGGCTTTCAGCGTGTCGCTGGTGCGCGCCTTCACGGCCACCGGTTTGGTTTGTTGCTTCACGAAGCTGGGCGTCTCTTCCATGCTCACCCGCAGCCACAGGGCCACCGCCCCCAGCGGCAGGGCGATAAAGAAGGGAATGCGCCAGCCCCAGTCGTGCAGGGCGTCTGGCGTCAGCAGCGCGGAGAGCAGCGCCACAATGCCCGCGCCGGCCAGCAGACCCAGCGCGACGGTAAAGGACTGCCATGCGCCGTAGAGCCCACGTTTACCGCGCGGGGCGAACTCGGTCATCAGCGACACCGCACCGCCATACTCTCCCCCGGCGAAAAGCCCCTGCAGGATCCGCAGACCGGTGATGATGAGCGGGGCGGCAATGCCGATGCTGGCATAGACCGGCACGATGCCGATTGCCGCGGTTGCCAGGGTCATCATCACCAGCACGATAATCAGTGTGGGTTTGCGGCCGATGCGATCGCCAATCCGGCCAAATATGATGGCCCCCAGCGGACGAAAGAAGAAGGCGATGGCGAAAGAGGCGTAGGTGAGGATCAGGCTGGTCAGTCCCGCCTCACCGCTGAGCTGAAAGAAGTTCTTCGCGATCACGGTGGCGAGAAAGCCGTACACCGCAAATTCGTACCATTCGATGAAATTACCAATTGAGCCAGCAATTAAAGCGCGTTTATGGGCATCCGGCGCCCGTTGAGTGGTTTGCATCGTCATCTCTCCATGAGGGTAAGAATAAATTATTCACCATAACAAACGATAAGAAATTTATTATTCGTTCATTGTGTGACCAGATTCACGCTTGAGCGTGGCGATATTGTGCGCCCGCTGCTGTGCAGCGCCTGCCCGGTTTGTCCATACTTATTCCATTGCCATAGAAGGAGGGATACGTTATGCACTGGCAGACGCACACTGTTTTTAATCAGCCTGCGCCACTCACCAACAGCAACCTGTTTCTTTCCGATCGCGCGCTGTGTGAAGCGGTCAATCGTGAAGGTGCCGACTGGGACGCCGGGCTGCTCGCCAGCATCGGTCAACAGCTGGGTACGGCAGAATCCCTGGAGCTTGGCCGCCTGGCCAACGCCAATCCCCCTGAACTGCTGCGCTATGATGCCAGCGGAACCCGGCTGGATGATGTGCGCTTCCATCCCGCCTGGCACCTGCTGATGCAGGGGCTTTGTGCCAACCGGGTACATAACCTGGCGTGGGAGGAGGAGGCGCGAAAAGGGGCCTTCGTGGCCCGGGCGGCACGTTTTATCCTCCATGCGCAGGTTGAGGCCGGCACGCTTTGCCCCATCACCATGACCCACGCCGCTACGCCGCTTTTGCAGCAGGCGCTACCGCGCGCGTTTCACGACTGGCTGGCGCCGTTACTGAGCGACCGGTATGACTCGCATCTGGCGCCGGGTAACCAGAAGCGCGGCCTGCTTATCGGGATGGGAATGACGGAAAAGCAGGGCGGATCGGATGTTCTCAGCAACACCACCCGGGCAGAACGCTGCGGCGACGGGAGTTATCGGCTGGTGGGGCATAAGTGGTTTTTCTCGGTGCCGCAAAGCGATGCCCACCTGGTGCTGGCGCAGGCCAAAGGCGGCCTGTCGTGCTTCTTCGTCCCCCGTTTTCTGCCCGACGGTCTGCGCAATGCCGTGCATCTGGAGCGCCTGAAAGAGAAGCTGGGTAACCGCTCGAACGCCAGCAGCGAAGCCGAGTTCCTCGATGCCACCGGCTGGCTGCTGGGCGAAGAGGGGGAAGGGGTGCGCCAGATCCTGAAGATGGGCGGCCTCACCCGTTTCGACTGCGCGCTCGGCAGCCACGGCCTGATGCGCCGGGCCTTCTCGGTGGCGTTGTACCATGCCCACCAGCGGCAGACTTTTGGCAAAAACCTGATCGACCAGCCGCTGATGCGCGATGTGTTAAGCCGCATGGCGCTCCAGCTGGAGGGGCAGACGGCGCTCTTGTTCCGCCTCGCGCGGGCCTGGGATCGCCGGGACAATGAACACGAAGCCCTGTGGGCGAGGCTGTTTACTCCGGCCGCGAAACTGGCGATCTGCAAAGCGGGGATACCCTTCGTCGCCGAAGCGATGGAGGTTCTTGGCGGCATTGGCTATTGCGAAGAGAGCGAGCTGCCGCGCCTGTACCGTGAGATGCCGGTTAACAGCATCTGGGAAGGCTCGGGCAATATCATGGGGCTGGACGTGCTGCGGGTGCTGGCGAAGCAGCCTGGCGTGATCGATCTGCTCTTGGCAGATTTTGCCGAGGTTAAAGGTCAGGATCGTCATTTCGATCGCAGCTGGCGGCAGCTTCAGCAAAAACTGCGTAAACCGCAGGAGGCGCAGGGCAGAGAGATCGCCCGGCAGATTTACCTGCTGGGCGCAGGGGCGCAGATGCTGCGCCACGCTTCTCCGCCACTGGCGCAGGCCTGGTGCCGTGAAATGCTCGACGCCCGTGGCCGATCGTTGCTCAGCGAGCAGGTCCAGGACGACCTGCTGCTGCGCGCCACGGGCGGCGTGGCCTGATCCTTACAGGCGGAACAGGCTGACCAGCTCGGTCAGGTGTGAACCCTTCTCCCGCAGGGTTTGCGCCGTCTGTTCGCTGCGTGAGACGCGGTCGGCGTTGATATGCGACGCTTCGCCGATATGGGTCATCGCCAGATTCACCTGACCGATACCCGCCGACTGCTCGTGGGAGGCATGGTTAATCTCGGTTACCAGCGCCTTGATGTTATCGATGTGCGCGATGATGCTCTCCATCGCCTGGCGGGTCTGCTCCGACAGGGCGTGGCCTTCGCTCACCTTGCTGAGCGTATCGCCAATCAGCTGCTCAATCTCCTTCACCGCGTTGGCGCTGCGCGCTGCGAGGGCGCGGACCTCCTGGGCTACCACGGCGAAGCCTTTACCGTGCTCGCCCGCCCGGGCGGCTTCGACGGCGGCGTTGAGCGCCAGAATATTGGTCTGGAAGGCGATCCCCTCAATCACCCGGGTAATGGCTTCGATACGTTTCGATGCCTCGCGAATATCATCCATGGTGGAGACAGCATTGCTGACGGTCTTCCCGCCCTGGTGCACCGCCCGGGAGGTTTCGCCGACCAGATGCTGGGTCTGCTCCATATTGGCGGCGTTCTGCTGCACGGTGGCCGCCAGCTGCTCCATACTGGCGGATGTCTCCTCCACGCTGCTGGCCTGCTTATTGATCTGCTCGGAGATCTCGCCGGTATCCGCCGCCAGGGCGTTGGTCCCCAGATGAATATCGCCCGCAGCTTCCCGCACCTGGAGCACGATTTTTTGCAGCCCGCCGCCAATGCCGTTGATGGCGCCGATCAACTGACCTACCTCATCCTGACGGGTGGCGGGCAGGGTGGCGCGCAGATCGCCTGCGGCATACTGTTCGGCCAGGCCAATCACATCGCGCAGCGGGCGCGTGAGCCAGCGGCGGATAATAAACACGAACAGCATGGCAAAGAGCGCGGAAAGCGCCACGCCCGCCAGCAGGAAGCGGTCGCGCATGTTGGTCACATCAGCCAGCAGTACGGTTTTATCCACCTCGCCCACAATCGTCCAGTTCCAGCCCGGTAGCGGTGTCCAGGCCATGATCAACGTGCGGCCATCAGCGCTCTGGCGTTCCAGAGTGCCGGATTGATCCCCCAGCAGCTGTTGCTGAACGGCGTTATCCCACTTCGGCAGCTCTCCCTCCTCTGCGCTATGGAACAGGTACTGGCCGTGGTTCTTGCCGTTACTGCGGTTCAGTACAAAGAAGTGACCGCTCTCGCCCAGACGGCGGCTAAGGATCTTCTCGCGCATGACGTTCCAGGAGTGGGTAATGTCGACCCCAACGAAGATAATGGCGATCACCTGCCCGCCCGCATCTTTTACCGGCTGGTACTGGGTGATATAGCGCTTACCGAACAGCAGGGCGAGGCCGCGATATACCTCGCCTTTGTTGACCACTTCCCATGCCGGGCTGGCATGGTCGAGTACCGTACCGATGGCCCGGTCGCCGTTCTCTTTACGCAGCGAGGTCGCCACGCGGACAAAATCGTCGCCGCTACGGACAAAGAGCGTAGAGATCGCGCCGGTGCGATTCAGAAAATCATCGGGGGTGGTGTTGTTCTCATGCAGTTCCGTATCGCCGCCTTTCAGCAGGGGGACGCTCTGGTCGTTGATGACGCGGGTCTGGCTGGCATCAATACTCAGCGGCTGCGGTAAAAAGGTGGTGAACAGGCGGGTGTAACTTTCTACCTCTTCGGTGAGGCTGGTATTGAACATCTGCACCATATCCACCACGCCGGTAGACTGGTTATGCAGGTCTTCTACGGCCAGCGATTCAAGTTTTTGACTGGCGTTGTAGCTCAGGAGAAAGGTGAAAAGTAAAAAGAGAGTGGCAACACTCAAGCCGGTAAGCAGCGATAGCTTTGTGCCCAGACCTGCACGGCGGAAAAAGTTGATCATAAATTGCTCATTGTTAAAAAGGTATCGCTTTTCAACGGCAGAGCGGGGATAACATTTATTGGCTTTATGTAACAAAATGTTACAAAGTTATCTCGGAGGAGTTATGGCAAGGATAATAGAATTGTAAAGATTAAAAAGCCACTCTTTTTTAGTGGCTTTTATTGACGATTTTCAGACATAAAGTATGGCCTGCGCCCGCCAGCGATCGGCATGGCTCTCTTCC
The DNA here is from genome assembly GCF_002416465.1 of Leclercia sp. UBA5076. NCBI lineage: Bacteria > Pseudomonadati > Pseudomonadota > Gammaproteobacteria > Enterobacterales > Enterobacteriaceae > Leclercia > Leclercia sp. UBA5076. The sequence continues at coordinate 58,225 of NZ_DIAO01000011.1, read as the reverse complement.
TGCATTTTTATGATGCGATACCATGAGGCACCCTGCTCATCGGCCTTCAGCGCGATCATGCGCTCTACGTCCTGCGGGCTCCCTGAGATATCACTCACAGAGATCAATCCAATTTCGTTTAAACCCGTCACACAATCAGCGCTGGCAAATTCAGCTGACTGTGCTGCCGTACTCACCAGACCGGCTGAGAGTAGCAGTGTGGTCAAAGCAAGAGATCGTTTCATCGTCAGCTCCATTTTACGTGTCCCCGGTATCCGCCGGGCAATCCTTCGCTAATAAACTCATTCCATTGTCACTGGCTGGAGTTTATTGTGGACAGGAAAACGTCTATGGACGCAAAGCAGTGTAAATGTCGTTTAAATACCGCGCGTTATTTACGGTATAAAATGGCTTGCGAATACCATTGTCCCGTCACGATGGTTTCATCGATAAGGACAATGACGTAATAATCTGCTTTCGCGGCGACAGCTTTTGCTTTAATGGCCTCTGCCGCATCATCGGGAGAGCCTCGCTCGAGTGCGGTCACGGTACCCATTCGCTGTAATCCTTCCGTTTGATTACGACGTATCTCCTGGGGGTGATCGGCGACCGGTGGCGCAGGCTGCGGCGTACCTTGCAATACGCTACATCCGCCCAACAACACCATCAGCGTTAAAGCAGCAAACTTTCGCATAAACCTGTCTCGTTTCCTGATAGCCATAGTGTAGATCTCTGTTGATTTGACATTGGGGGAATGTTCCCAAATTGTTAGCTATAGCGTAAATTTCGAATGAAAATTGTGTGAAAGCGTAAGCCAGTTCTCAACATTATGATTCACCCATAAGTATGAGGCCCAATAATGATTGAACTTGAAGTACGGCAGCTTGGCGACCATGAGATTGTACATGCTGTTCCGGCAGGAAAAGGGGCTAAACCGCTTCCGGTTGTTATTTTTTATCATGGTTTTACCTCATCAAAACTGGTCTACAGCTATTTTGCGGTGGCGCTGGCGCAGGCAGGTTTTCGGGTGGTAATGCCGGATGCCCCCGATCACGGGGCCCGTTTTAGCGGTGATGAGCAAGCCCGCCTGGGACAGTTCTGGCCGATCCTGCATGGCAACCTCACCGAGTTTGCCCCGCTGCGGGATGCGCTATATCAGGCCGGGCTGGTGGCCGATGAACGGCTCGCGGTGGCCGGGGCTTCAATGGGGGGAATGACCGCGCTGGGCATTATGGCGCGCTATCCGGAGGTCAAATGTGTGGCAAGCCTGATGGGCTCGGGCTACTTTACCTCGCTGGCCCGCACGCTGTTTCCGCCGCAGCAACCCGGGTCATTCGCGTCGATGGTCGCACCGCTTGCTGACTGGGAGGTAACGACCGCGCTACCGCGTCTGGCTGACCGCCCGCTGCTGCTGTGGCACGGTGAGGAGGATGATGTGGTGCCCGCCGGGGAGACGTTCCGCCTGCAACAGGCGTTGCAGCAGGAAGGGCTGGATAAAAATCTGACCTGTCTGTGGGAGGCGGGAGTCAAACACCGTATTACGCCGGGTGCGCTCGACGCCACGGTCGCGTTTTTCCGCCAGCACCTTTAAACGCGCAGGATCTTCACACCCTGATCTTCCAGTTTCTGGAGGATCTGTGGATTAGCGTTTTTACCCGTGATCACCATGTCTATCTGCTCGGCACGGCTGAAGAGCATGCCCGCACGTTCCCCAACCTTGCTGCTGTCGACCAGGACCACCAGCTTGCCGACCACGTTCAGCATCTTCTGCTCCGCCATCGCCGTCAGCATGTCGGTTTTATACAGCCCTTCGGCGGTGAGCCCCTTGCCGCTGGTAAACATCCAGTGGCCGGCATAGAGCGTGTTCTCGCTGTCCTGCGGGCTTAGGGTGATGGACTGGCTCTTGTTGTACTGCCCGCCCATGATCACCACGCTTTCGTGCTCCTGGTCGATCAGGTAGTTGGCCAGCGGCAGGTAGTTGGTGATGATCTGCACCGGTTTGCCGCACATCTCACGACCCAACAGAAAGGCGGTGGAACCGCAGTTGATCACCACGCTTTCGCCAGGATTAACCAGCTGGGAGGCGGCTCTGGCAATACGCACTTTCTCGTCGTGGTTCTGCGCCTGATGGATATTCATCGGCGACCAGCGTGGGCGCTGCTGGCTGATCCCTTCCGCGCCGTTACGCACCTTTTTCAGCTTGCCGCTCTCATCAAGTTTGTTGATATCCCGGCGTGCCGTGGCGGGAGAAACGCCCAGCCGGGCAATCACCTGCTCAACGGTAACAAACCCCGTTTGCGCCAGGAGTTCCAGTAAGATTTGATGACGTTGTGCTTCTGTCATGAGCTATTCCGAAATAAATTGATTTTAAAAGATGATATTTGAAATAGCCTGAAATTACTAAGCAAAAGTTGGAATCGCCAGGCACAGCGCCTGGCGATGAGGGGACAATTACAGGAAAGATTTGAACGGCAGATCCGGCTCAATGGTAAAGCAGTCGTCAAAGCCGCGCGGGTAGTGATATTCGAAATTATCTTTATCCAGCGGCCAGGTAAACTTGCCGCCCACCTGCCAGATAAAGGGCTTAAAGCCATATTTCAGACGATCTTTTTTCATCTCCCACAGCACGCGGATCTCCTGCGGATCGGCCTGGAAGTTTGACCAGATATCATGGTGGAACGGGATCACCACCCGGGTATTCAACGCTTCAGCCATGCGCAGAATGTCAGCGCTGGTCATCTTATCGGTGATGCCGCGCGGGTTTTCGCCATAGGAGCCCAGCGCCACGTCGATATGGTGCTCGTTACCGTGTTTGGCATAGTAGTTGGAGTAGTGTGAGTCACCGCTGTGGTACAGCGTACCGCCCGGGGTTTTGAACAGGTAGTTTACCGCACGTAGGTCCATGCCGTCCGGTAACACACCCGCGGCCTTCTGATCGGCTGGCAGAGTAATCAGCGCTGTACGGTCAAACGCGTCGAGGGCATGAATTTCAATGTCTTTGATTTTCACCACATCGCCCGGTTTCACCACAATGCAGCGCTCTTTTGGCACGCCCCAACCGATCCACAAATCGACGCAGGTCTGCGGTCCAATGAAAGGCACGTCATCTGCGCAGTTCTGCATGACTGCCGCCGCGACGTTAACGTCGATATGATCGTTGTGATCGTGGGTCGAGAGGACGGCATCTATCTGACGAATCGCAAAGGGATCAAGGACAAATGGTGTGGTACGCAGGTTTGGCTGCAGCTTCTCGACGCCCGCCATACGCTGCATCTGATGGCCTTTTTTCATCAGTGGGTTGCCGTGGCTCTGTTTGCCGGTGCCGCACCAGAAATCGACGCAAACATTAGCCCCGCCCTGAGATTTCAGCCAGATGCCGGTACAACCCAGCCACCACATTGCAAATGTGCCCGGCGCGACCTGCTCCTGCTCGATCTCCTCATTCAGCCAGCTTCCCCATTCCGGGAAGGTGCTGAGGATCCATGATTCGCGGGTAATAGTGTTCACTTTACTCATAGTCAGACTCCCTCTCTATCACAAGTAATCATTTGATGACATGTTTTGATTGATATTGTCACCAATGAATCAGCATTGCAATGGTGTTCTGCGAGCGTTACGCCAATATAAAGCTGCTCTGATTAAAAATAATATACGTGATTTTTATGCTTTTTATTATATAACTTATTGAAATAAATGATTTTTATTGGTGTTTTGCAGATGCAGATAAAGACATTGCACTTAGGGTGGAAATAATTTGCGTGATACGTCACAAATAATCAAATTCAATCTTGTCGTGATTATTTGTGATTACTAGAGTGGGGGCCTGTTGTACGAACACCAGGCATCGTATTGCCTTTACCGGAGAGTGTTATGGAGATCCTCTACAGCGTCTTTACCGTCTTTTTTAATCAGGTCATGACCAACGCCCCGTTGCTGTTGGGTATCGTGACGTGCCTGGGTTATATCCTGCTGCGTAAAAGCGTGAGCGTGATAATCAAAGGCACCATTAAAACCATCATCGGTTTTATGCTGCTTCAGGCGGGTTCAGGCATTTTAACCAGCACCTTTAAACCCGTTGTTGCCAAAATGTCGGAAGTCTATGGCATCAACGGCGCCATATCAGACACCTACGCCTCAATGATGGCCACTATCGAACGTATGGGAGATGCCTATAGCTGGGTAGGGTACGCCGTCCTGCTCGCACTGGCGCTGAACATCATTTACGTTCTGCTGCGTCGGATTACCGGCATCCGCACCATCATGCTCACCGGCCACATCATGTTCCAGCAGGCTGGATTGATTGCGGTTTCCCTCTATATCTTCGGCTACCCGATGTGGACCACCATTATCTGCACGGCGATCCTGGTCTCGCTCTATTGGGGCATCACCTCCAATATGATGTACAAGCCGACGCAGGAAGTGACCGACGGCTGCGGTTTCTCTATCGGCCACCAACAGCAGTTTGCCTCATGGATTGCCTATAAAGTCGCCCCCTATCTGGGGAAAAAAGAGGAGAGTGTTGAAGATCTGAAGCTGCCCGGCTGGCTGAATATCTTCCACGACAATATCGTCTCTACTGCCATCGTGATGACCATTTTCTTCGGTGCGATCCTGCTCTCATTCGGTATTGATACGGTGCAGGCGATGGCCGGTAAAACGCACTGGTCTATCTATATCCTGCAAACCGGCTTCTCCTTCGCGGTAGCGATTTTCATCATCACCCAGGGCGTGCGCATGTTCGTGGCCGAACTGTCTGAGGCCTTCAACGGTATTTCTCAACGCCTGATCCCTGGCGCCGTACTGGCAATTGACTGCGCGGCGATCTATAGCTTCGCGCCGAACGCCGTCGTCTGGGGCTTTATGTGGGGCACCATCGGCCAGCTGATTGCGGTGGGCATCCTGGTGGGCTGCGGCTCCTCCATCCTGATCATTCCTGGCTTTATCCCGATGTTCTTCTCCAACGCCACTATCGGCGTGTTCGCTAACCACTTTGGCGGCTGGCGCGCGGCGCTCAAGATCTGCCTGGTAATGGGCATGGTTGAAATCTTCGGCTGCGTGTGGGCGGTCAAACTGACCGGTATGAGCGCCTGGATGGGCATGGCGGACTGGTCGATTCTGGCACCGCCGATGATGCAGGGCTTCGCCTCTGTCGGCCTTGCCTTTATGGGCGTCATCATTCTGATTGCACTGGCGTATATGTTCTTCGCCGGCCGTACGCTGCGGGCGGAAGAAGATGCGGAAAAACAAACAGCAGAAGTTTCTGCTCACTAAGGAGTTTTGATTATGACCGTACGTATCCTGGCTGTGTGTGGCAATGGGCAAGGGAGCTCCATGATCATGAAGATGAAAGTGGACCAGTTTTTAACCCAGTCAAACATTGACCACACGGTAAACAGCTGCGCGGTGGGTGAATACAAAAGTGAACTGAACGGCGCGGACATCATCATCGCTTCTACCCACATCGCCGGTGAGATTAGCGTCGCAGGCAATAAATACGTGGTAGGGGTGCGCAACATGCTGTCGCCTGCGGACTTCGGCCCAAAATTGCTGGAAGTGATCAAAGCGCACTTTCCGCAAGATGTGAAGTAAGGAGAGGCATATGAAACTACGTGATTCGCTGGCGGAGAATAACTCCATCCTTCTCCAGGCCGAAGCCAGCACCTGGCAGGAGGCGGTAAAGCTGGGCGTTGATCTGCTGGTTAAGGCGGATGTCGTTGAGCCGCGCTATTACCAGGCCATTCTTGATGGCGTTGAGCAGTTCGGGCCCTATTTTGTGATTGCGCCAGGGCTGGCGATGCCGCATGGCCGCCCGGAAGAGGGGGTCAAAAAAACCGGTTTCGCCCTGGTCACCCTGAAAACGCCGCTGGTGTTTAACCACGAAGATAACGATCCGGTAGACATCCTGATCACCATGGCGGCCGTTGATGCCAATACTCACCAGGAGGTGGGCATTATGCAGATCGTCAACCTGTTTGAAGATGAAGCCAATTTTGACCGTTTACGCGCCTGCCGTACCGCGCAGGACGTGCTGGATTTAATCGACAATGCCACTGCGGCGGCAGCTTAAAAGGGAGTTGAACATGTCATTACCAATGTTGCAGGTTGCGCTGGATAACCAGACTCTGGCCCACGCTTACGAAACCACGCGTCTGATTGCGGAAGAGGTGGACATTATCGAAGTGGGCACCATTCTGTGCGTAGGGGAGGGGGTCCGTGCCGTCCGCGATCTGAAAGCCCTCTATCCGCATAAGATTGTGCTGGCCGACGCCAAAATTGCCGATGCGGGCAAAATCCTGTCGCGGATGTGTTTCGAAGCCAATGCCGACTGGGTGACGGTCATCTGCTGTGCAGATATCAACACCGCGAAAGGCGCGCTGGAGGTCGCGAAGGAATTTAACGGTGACGTGCAGATCGAACTCACGGGCTTCTGGACCTGGGAGCAGGCAGAAGCGTGGCGCGCTGCAGGTATTCAGCAGGTGGTCTATCACCGCAGCCGCGATGCGCAGGCTGCGGGGGTTGCGTGGGGCGAGGCGGATATCAGCGCCGTTAAGCGTCTGGCGGATATGGGCTTTAAGGTTACGGTGACGGGCGGGCTGGCGCTGGAGGATTTGCCGCTGTTTGCCGGTATTCCAATCCACGTCTTTATCGCCGGTCGCAGCATTCGCGATGCCGCCTCGCCGGTGGAAGCGGCGCGTCAGTTTAAACGTTCCATCGCCCAGCTGTGGGGATAAGGAGCGGTTATGTTAAGCAAACAGGTTCCGCTTGGCATCTATGAGAAGGCGCTCCCCACCGGGGAGTGCTGGCTTGAGCGGCTGCAGCTGGCGAAACGGCTGGGATTCGATTTCGTTGAAATATCGGTGGATGAGACGGATGCGCGCCTCTCCCGTCTCGACTGGAGCCGCGAGCAGCGTCTGGCGCTGGTGGACGCTGTCGCCGAAACCGGCGTAAGAGTTCCCTCGATGTGCCTGAGCGCCCACCGTCGTTTCCCGCTCGGCAGTGAAGATGACGCGGTGCGGGCGCAGGGCCTTGAGATCATGCGTAAAGCGATTCGCTTTGCGCAGGACGTCGGGATCCGCGTAATCCAGCTTGCCGGTTATGACGTTTACTATCAGGAAGCCAATGATGAGACGCGTCGTCGTTTCCGTGATGGCCTGAAAGAGAGCGTTGAAATGGCCAGCCGCGCGCAGGTCACCCTGGCGATGGAGATCATGGATTATCCGTTGATGAACTCCATCAGCAAGGCATTGGGTTATGCCCATTACCTGAATAATCCGTGGTTCCAGCTCTATCCCGACATCGGCAATCTCTCTGCGTGGGATAACGACGTGCAGATGGAGCTACAGGCCGGCATTGGGCATATCGTGGCGGTACATGTGAAGGATACCCGCCCCGGCGTCTTCAAAAACGTACCGTTTGGCAGCGGAGTCGTCGATTTTGAACGCTGTTTCCAGACGTTAAAACAGAGTGGCTATTGTGGGCCTTACCTGATCGAGATGTGGAGTGAAACGTCGGACGATCCCGAGCGCGACGTGGCGCAGGCGCGCGACTGGATACTTGAACGTATGGCGCGAGCCGGGCTTGGGGAGGAAGATCATGCAGCAGCTTAAACAGCAGGTGTTTGAGGCAAACATGGATTTGCCGCGCTACGGTCTGGTGACCTTTACCTGGGGAAATGTCAGCGCGATTGACCGTCAGCGCGGGCTGGTGGCGATCAAACCCAGCGGAGTGGCCTACGAGACCATGCGCGTGGATGACATGGTGGTGGTGGATCTCAGCGGCAATGTGGTGGAGGGGCAATGGCGACCCTCATCTGATACCGCGACCCACCTGGCGCTCTATCGGCGTTATCCCTCCCTTGGCGGGATAGTGCATACCCACTCGACCCATGCGACCGCCTGGGCGCAGGCAGGGCTGGCGATCCCCGCGCTCGGCACCACCCATGCAGACTACTTCTTTGGCGATATCCCCTGCACGCGCGCGCTCACCGAAGAGGAGGTGCTCGGCGAGTACGAACTCAATACCGGCAAGGTGATCATTGAAACGCTGGGTGACGGCGAACCGCTGCACAGGCCGGGGATTGTGGTCTTTCAGCATGGCCCTTTTGCCTGGGGAAGTGATGCTCACGACGCCGTACACAATGCCGTGGTAATGGAAGAGGTGGCGAAAATGGCGTGGATAGCGCGAGGAATTAATCCACACCTGAAGCCTGTCGACAGCTATCTGATGAACAAACACTTTATGCGCAAGCATGGTGAAAATGCTTATTACGGGCAGAAATGAAAGTAAAAAAAGCCCCCGGGCAGGGGGCTAATGAGACTATGACAATTTTTTCGTTGTTGGCTTTCCTGGTGCTAGCGTCAAAGCGTTACCGATAGATATCTGCGCTGACGTGCATATTGCCGTTGCTGCCCGGTTCACGGGTGAGCATGACGTGATAGTAGCGGGCATCCCGCGCATCGGCTTCTGCATTAATGGCTTCAGTCGCTTCACTTTCCGTGGCGAAGTTATGGTTGATATAAATGACGCCCAGACTTTGCACATCATCCATATTTCTGGCCTGTCGGCCATCAACCTGAATGGCTGCTGTCGCGTTTGCACAAAGCAAAAGCGCAGCCAGAACGGCAAGGGTGATTTTTTTCATGATATGCGCTCCACGACTCACTACGGTGCGACGATATTCACGGCTGTCTTTTGTCCAGAGACAGGGTCTGATTAAAGTGTAAGCACGATTCTTACAGGCTATGGCGACCATTTCTGATGCAGTTGTTCAAAAAATCGCCGCGATCGGCCGTGAGTAATGGTAAATCACCCACTTAGACCCGCTTTGCGCTTTGTGCGAATTATTTGCGCAATCAGCTTGAGTTTCGGGGGGCGCGCAAGTATTATGACGCGTCAATTTTTCAGCCGACCTTTAACACGTTCCTTGCCTCCCCGGGCCTCGGCTGACCCAGACAGGAGGCTGAATAATCCGTAAGGAGCAATTCGATGCGTCATTACGAAATCGTTTTTATGGTCCATCCTGACCAGAGCGAACAGGTTCCGGGTATGATCGAGCGCTACACTGGTGCAATCACTGCAGCAGAAGGCACGATCCACCGTCTGGAAGACTGGGGCCGTCGTCAGCTGGCTTATCCGATCAACAAACTGCACAAAGCTCACTACGTTCTGATGAACGTTGAAGCTCCGCAGGAAGCGATCGATGAGCTGGAAACTAACTTCCGCTTCAACGATGCCGTTATCCGCAGCATGGTTATGCGTACCAAAAACGCAGTGACCGAAGCATCTCCGATGGTTAAAGCGAAAGACGAGCGCCGTGAGCGTCGCGATGATTTCGCAAACGAAACCGCAGATGATTCTGATGCTGGGGATTCTGAAGAGTAATTTCTGATGACCAACCGTCTGGTGTTGTCCGGTACCGTGTGCAGGACCCCACTTCGCAAGGTCAGCCCATCAGGAATTCCTCACTGCCAGTTCGTGCTTGAGCATCGTTCAGTGCAGGAGGAAGCCGGGTTTAACCGGCAGGCGTGGTGCCAAATGCCCGTTATTATTAGCGGTCACGAAAACCAGGCCATTACTCACAGTATAACGGTCGGTAGCGCAGTAACGGTTCAGGGGTTCATCTCTTGCCACAAGGCAAAGAACGGCCTGAGCAAACTTGTTCTGCATGCCGAGCAGATTGATTTGATAGATTCTGGAGACTAGCCAAATGGCACGTTATTTCCGTCGTCGCAAGTTCTGCCGTTTCACCGCGGAAGGCGTTCAAGAGATCGACTATAAAGATATCGCAACGCTGAAAAACTACATCACCGAAAGCGGTAAGATTGTCCCAAGCCGTATCACCGGTACTCGTGCAAAATACCAGCGTCAGCTGGCTCGCGCTATCAAACGCGCTCGCTACCTGTCTCTGCTGCCGTACACTGATCGTCATCAGTAATCGGGCACGGTCCATTAATACGACTTTAAGAGGATAAGGTAATGCAAGTTATTCTGCTTGATAAAGTAGCAAACCTGGGCAGCCTGGGTGATCAGGTAAACGTTAAAGCGGGCTACGCTCGTAACTTCCTGGTTCCACAGGGTAAAGCTGTTCCTGCTACCAAGAAAAACGTAGAGTTTTTCGAAGCACGTCGTGCTGAACTGGAAGCCAAACTGGCTGACGTTCTGGCGGCTGCTAACGCTCGCGCTGAGAAAATCAACGCACTGGGCACCGTTACCATCGCGTCTAAATCTGGCGACGAAGGTAAACTGTTCGGTTCCATCGGTACTCGCGACATCGCTGACGCTGTAACTGCAGCTGGCGTTGACGTTGCTAAGAGCGAAGTTCGTCTGCCGAACGGCGTTCTGCGTACCACCGGTGAGCACGAAGTGGACTTCCAGGTTCACAGCGAAGTCTTCGCGAAACTGGTTGTTAACGTTGTTGCTGAGTAAGTAATTACTCTTCACCACGTCGAAGCGCCGGCCTTGTGCCGGCGTTTTGCTTTTTAACGGCTCCTGTTACCTTCTTTGTGACTTGTATGGTGGCTATTCCTTGCGCATTCCCTGATAATAAAATGAAACGCTATTTTATCTTTGGGATTTGTCATGGATACCGCTCTGCCTGCACCGCTTTTCTCCCGTAAAAACATCGTGTTCGCCAGCGCTACGCTGTGCTGTCTGCTATGGGGTAGCTCCTATCCCGCGATCAAGAGTGGCTACGAACTCTTTCATATCGCCACCAACGACATTCCATCAAAAGTGGTCTTTGCGGGTTATCGCTTTGTTTTTGCTGGCCTGCTATTGCTGCTGCTCGCTTTGGCCCAGCGCAAGCCGATTGGTCGGCTCAGCCCGCGCCAGTTCGGGCAACTGACGATACTGGGCCTGACGCAGACGACGATCCAGTACACGTTCTTTTATATCGGTCTGGCATACACAACGGGCGCCAAAGGGTCGATCATGAACGCGACCGCCACCTTCTTCAGCGTCATGCTGGCGCACTTTATCTATCAGAACGACAGGATCAGCTACAACAAAGCCCTCGGTTGTATCCTCGGGTTTGCCGGGGTGATGATCGTGAACTTTAACAGCGGTTTGCAGGACTTCCACTTCGTCTGGAACGGGGATGGTTTTGTGGTGCTGGCGGCGTTTATCCTCTCTGCCGCCACGCTGTACGGCAAACGCATCTCGCAGACGGTGGATCCGATGGTGATGACCGGCTGGCAGCTGGCGATAGGTGGGGTGATGCTGGTGGCAGGCGGCTATATCACCGGCGGAACGCTGGCCGTTCCCAGCGTCAAAGCGGCGGCCATCCTGGGCTACCTGACTCTGCTCTCCTCGGTGGCGTTTGCACTGTGGAGTTTGCTGCTGAAACACAACCGCGTCAGTATGATCGCCCCGTTCAACTTCTTAGTGCCGGTGGCCGGAACCGTCCTCTCGGCCATTTTCCTCGGTGAAAATATCCTGGAGATCAAATATGTCGTGGCGCTGGTGCTGGTCTGCTCTGGGATCTGGTGGGTGAATAAAGTCAGTGGAAAAGAGGCCCGGTAAGCGTTACGCCACCGGGCGAAGCGCTATCTGGCGCGGATGAAGCTGCCGTCAGACTGACGGGTAAACAGCACCTGCTGGCCGTTGCCGCTGTCAATGGTCAGCCCTGTCACCACGCCGCTCGCATTCTGGCGAATCTGCACCATCTGGCCGTTTTGCAGGTTACTCAGCGGCTTGCCTGGTCCCTCAACCTGCGCCATGGCATAGACGTCGGTCGGCGGCAGGTTGTGATCGCGGAACAGCTGCGCCATCGTTTTGCCCGACTCTACACGGTAGGAACGCCACTGCTGTTCAATACCGGGAGGGGATTGCTGGGATTGCACCGGCGCGGCGACCTGCTCCTGGGGCTGCTCTTCCTGAATCGGCTCCGGCTCAACAGGCGCGACCTGGCCGGGATCGTTAGAGGGTGACACCAGCTGCGTTTGCATCGGCTGTGAATCTGGCTGCGGCTGCGTCTGCGAACGGAAATCCAGTTCGGCATCACGACGCACGGGCGCTGTGGCGCTGTCGTCCGCGCCGCCTGGCAGCAGAAAACCGACAATGACCATCAGCGCACCGATAATAATGCCTCTGCGGTGCAGCGGCGGCAGCGGGTCCATGATGCGAAAGTTATCTGGCGCATGCCAGATTTTCGTCAGGGTAGGTTTTAGTTCAAATGGCCCGGGCATGGCTCTCCTCCTGCTCCGCGTCTTTTTTCCTGTCCCGAGAAGTATAGTTTGCTAACTGCCTGATGAGCGTAACAAAGCCAGCTTCCGTGACACGCATTCGGGAAAAATCCAGATAGCCTCTATTGTTTCCGTTTCGTCGTAATTTGTCATCTTTCCATAAGACAAAGTTTTACCGGATGGAAGGTGGCTGTTATGCTGCCCGCTACTTTAAATGTGATGGAAGGAAATCCCATGACCACCCCGACTTTTGACACAATCGAAGCGCAGGCAAGCTACGGCATTGGTTTGCAGGTAGGACAGCAGCTGAGCGAATCAGGTCTGCAGGGTCTGTTACCTGAAGCGCTGGTGGCGGGTATCGCCGATGCGCTGGAAGGTAAACAACCAGCGGTTCCGGTAGATGTGGTTCACCGCGCGCTGCGTGAAATCCACGAACGTGCAGACGCTGTGCGTCGCGCCCGTTTCGAAGAGATGGCTGCGGCAGGCGAGAAATTCCTTGAAGAGAACCGTGAGCGTGAAGGCGTGAACAGCACCGAAACCGGTCTGCAGTTCCGCGTTATCACCCAGGGTGAAGGTCCAATCCCGGCGCGTACCGACCACGTTCGCGTGCACTACACCGGTAAACTGATTGACGGCACCGTGTTCGACAGCTCTGTTGCCCGCGGCGAACCGGCAGAATTCCCGGTAAACGGCGTGATCCCAGGCTGGATCGAAGCCCTGACCCTGATGCCGGTGGGTTCTAAATGGGAGCTGACTATCCCACAGAACCTGGCCTACGGCGAGCGTGGCGCTGGCGCCTCTATTCCGCCATTCAGCACCCTGGTCTTTGAAGTTGAGCTGCTGGAAATCCTGTAAGCGGCCTCTCCTCTTCCTCTCCCCGGCAGGGGAGGGGAAATTAGTTAAAAAACCTATAGTTACGCCCCAATCAACAGATTATCTTGCAAAAGGTCACAGTAAGTGTATTTTTGTGAGCTGTTTTGCGTGGCTTAAGTGATATGTCACTCAATTTCAACATATTGTTAACATAATATTTAAATCAAAGTATTCATCCCGCCGATTCTTACCTAATATCGATGTGTCCTTAACCGGGGCATCGCTTTTCGACGTAATAAAGGGCCAGAAGAGCCTAAACAACACAGGCAGTAACAACAGGAAAACATCACATGGTAGATCAGGTAAAAGTCGTTGCCGACGAAGAGGCACCGTCTGAACAATCGCTACGGCGAAATCTCACAAACCGTCATATTCAGCTTATCGCCATCGGCGGCGCTATCGGTACCGGGCTGTTTATGGGGTCAGGCAAAACCATCAGTCTTGCCGGGCCGTCGATCATTTTTGTCTATATGATCATCGGCTTTATGCTCTTTTTCGTGATGCGGGCAATGGGCGAGCTGCTGCTCTCGAATCTCGAATACAAATCCTTTAGCGACTTTGCCTCCGACCTTCTCGGGCCGTGGGCGGGCTATTTCACCGGCTGGACCTACTGGTTCTGCTGGGTGGTGACCGGAATGGCCGACGTCGTCGCCATTACGGCTTACGCGCAGTTCTGGTTCCCGGGACTGTCGGACTGGGTGGCCTCGCTGGCGGTCATCATTCTGCTGCTGAGCCTTAACCTCGCCACCGTAAAAATGTTCGGTGAGATGGAATTCTGGTTCGCGATGATCAAAATCGTCGCCATTGTCGGCCTGATTGTGGTCGGCCTGGTGATGATCATGACCCACTTTACCTCCCCGAGCGGCGTGCAGGCCTCGTTCACCCATCTGTGGAACGACGGGGGCTGGTTCCCGAAAGGGCTGAGCGGATTCTTTGCCGGCTTCCAGATTGCGGTCTTCGCCTTTGTGGGGATTGAGCTGGTGGGAACCACTGCCGCAGAAACCAAAGATCCTGAGAAGTCTCTGCCGCGGGCGATTAACTCCATTCCCGTGCGTATCATCATGTTCTATGTCTTCGCGCTAATCGTCATTATGTCGGTCACGCCGTGGAGCTCCGTGGTACCCAGCAAGAGCCCGTTCGTTGAGCTGTTTGTGCTGGTCGGTTTACCGGCGGCGGCAAGCCTGATTAACTTCGTGGTGCTGACCTCCGCGGCCTCTTCGGCTAACAGCGGCGTCTTCTCCACCAGCCGTATGCTGTTTGGTCTGGCGCAGGAAGGGGTGGCCCCGAGTGCGTTCGCCAAGCTCTCTAAACGTGCGGTACCGGCGAAAGGGCTGACCTTCTCCTGTATCTGTCTGCTGGGCGGCGTGGTGATGCTCTACGTGAACCCAAGCGTGATTGGCGCGTTCACCATGATCACCACGGTTTCAGCGATCCTGTTCATGTTCGTCTGGACCATCATCCTCTGCTCGTACCTGGTGTACCGCAAACAGCGTCCGCACCTGCATGAAAAATCCATCTATAAGATGCCGTGGGGCAAGCTGATGTGCTGGGTCTGCATGGCGTTCTTCGTGTTTGTGCTGGTACTGCTGACCCTGGAAGAGGATACCCGTCAGGCGCTGATGGTCACGCCGCTGTGGTTTATCGCGCTGGGGCTGGGCTGGCTGTTTATCGGTAAGAAGCGGATGGCTGGCATGCGTTAATTGTGTTGTGCCGGGTGGCGGCTGCGCCTTACCCGGCCTACGGTTCGTTGCTTTTGTAAGCCCGGTAAGCGCTAACGCTACCGGGCTTTTTTATTCCCCGGCCAGCGCCCGTGGGAACAGGACGTTATTCTCCAGACTGATGTGCTCCATCAGATCATCGATCATCTCGTTAATGCCGTTATACATCGCGCGCCAGGTGGTGCAGGCATCCGCAGGTGGGGTCACGTTATGGGTGATGTGCTTGATCACCTCAATCAGTTCACCGGCGTCGTCGTGCTCGCTTTCCATCACGCTGATCGGCCCCATCGCCTGGCTGCCCATTCCCTGTTTGATCATCGGGAACAGGATCTGCTCCTCTTTCATCATGTGGCTGGAGAGCTCTTCATGCAGCAGGGTCAGGTTTTTCGCCAGGCCGCGCGGAACAGAGGCTTTATCAGCATGGACGCGCTCAACTTTGGTGGCCTGCAGGATCAGCTCCGGCAGCTGTTCGCGGTGGCGATCGTGAAAGCGCACGATGATGTGATCGATGATTTCGGCCAGCGCCACGCTGCGCCACTCTTTTTCCAGCGGCTGCTCGGCCAGCTTCGCCAGTTCTGCTTCGATGAGGTCCAGATCCAGTTCCTTACGCGTCGCGGCACGCGCCAGGGTTTGCTTACCGCCGCAGCAGTAATCCATATCGTATTTACGAAACAGCGCGGAAGCGCGTGGGATGGAGAGCGCCAGCTCGCCTAAAGGTTGGTCGCGGAAGGCCATGGTCGTTACCTCATCGTTATTTGATAAGATGTATTTTAAATGCATCTTTTAGGCGAAGCTATAACCCTTTATAGGCAGGGGTAAAAAAAGCGATACAGATCACAAAAAAATGCCGATTTAACTCTATGAATGGATTTAAAAAACGGGTTTAGAAACTTTTTAAAGGCACAGAGACGGTAAACAACCCGCTGCGCCTGCCGATAGATACAGGTCAGACAATACCTGCATATAAAAAAGGCAACGCATGTTTAAACGTATAAAAGTGATAACCCTTCTGATTTCGGTGCTGCTGGCGCTCGGGATCATGCAACTGATCTCCGCCGGCATTTTCATCAATGCGCTTAATAACGACAAAGAGAACTTCACCGTTTCCCAGGTCTCCAGCCAGAATGTGGCCGAGTTCACCGACGCCTGGATCAGCCTTAACCAGGCGCGCGTCACCCTCAACCGCGGCATGCTGCGCCTGCAAAGCAGCATGGCTTCGCAGATCAACGGCGGGCAGCTGAACGAGCTGGTCAACACGGCAAAAAATCTGCTGGCAGACGCCCAGTCCCATTACGACAAATACTACGCGCTGCCGGAAACGCCGGGCCTGGATGAAAAACTCTCCAGCCAGCTGGAAGAGCAGTACCGCATCTACTCGGCCACCCTGACCCAGATGAACCTTCTGCTCTCCCAGGGCAACCTCGAAGATATGTTTAAGCAGAACGCCGAGCAGAAGCAGACCGCAATGCAGAAAGTCTATCGTGAATGGCGCCAGGCTCAGGCAGCCCTTACCGATAAAGGCATCGAAGATAACGAGAGCGACTACAAACGCATCCTGTGGATCCTTTCCGGGATGATGCTTCTGGTGATCGCCGTGATTGTCTCCAGTTGGATCGCCATGCGCCGTGTGCTGCTGCTGCCGCTGCAGGAGGTCATCGATCATATTCGCGCTATCGCCGCGGGTGACCTGACGCAGCCTGTTGACGTTCAGGGCAAAAACGAAATGGCGGTGCTGGCCTATAACGTTCACGAGATGCAGAAGGCGCTGGCGAACACCGTAGGTGTGGTGCGTGAGGGCTCCGACACCATTTATACCGGCGCGGGTGAAATCTCCGCAGGCAGCAACGATCTCTCTTCCCGTACCGAGCAGCAGGCTGCCTCGCTGGAAGAGACCGCCGCCAGCATGGAACAGCTGACCGCCACCGTGAAGCAGAACGCCGATAATGCCCGTCAGGCGTCACGCCTGGCGCTGGATGCCTCAAGCACCGCGAAAAAAGGCGGAAACGTGGTGGAAGGGGTGGTGCGCACCATGGACGAGATCGCCAACAGTTCCAGCAAAATCGCCCAGATCACCAACGTGATTGACGGCATCGCCTTCCAGACCAACATCCTGGCGCTGAATGCGGCGGTAGAAGCGGCGCGTGCCGGGGAGCAGGGACGCGGATTTGCGGTGGTGGCAGGAGAAGTTCGCACCCTGGCCCAGCGCAGCGCCCAGGCGGCGAAAGAGATCAAAGGGCTGATTGACGACTCGGGTGCCCGGGTCAGCGCCGGTTCCGCGCTGGTGAATGAGGCCGGGGAGACGATGGCGGAGATCGTCAGCGCCGTAACCCGCGTCACCGACATTATGGGCGAAATTGCGTCCGCCTCTGATGAGCAAAGCCGGGGTATCGATCAGGTCGGCCAGGCGGTGGCCGAGATGGATCGCGTGACCCAACAGAACGCCTCGCTGGTGGAGGAGTCTGCGGCGGCAGCGGCAGCGCTGGAAGAGCAGGCGGCACGCCTGAACGAGGCGGTGGCGGTATTTAAGATTGCGAAGGGCCCGGTGGCTAAGGCTGCGCCGGTGAAAACCTATGCTGCAAAAGCCAAACCGGTACAGGCGACCACCGACGCCAACTGGGAAACCTTCTGACAGAGGCCGGGTGGCGCTAACGCTTACCCGGCCTATGGAACGCATGACTTTGTAGGCCCGGCAAGCGCAGCGCCGCCGGGCAATAATTACAGCTCCGAAGCCGGAACGACCGAAATTTTTTCCGGCTTTGCTTTTACCGCAATCACCACCCCCACCACCAGCAACACAATTCCCGTGCCGGTTAACAGCGGCGGCAGGCTCTGGCGCATCAGGAAGGTATAGAGCAGACCGGCCAGGGTTTCGAAGACAATCAGCGGCCCTAAGATCACCGTCGGTAATTTCTGGCTGGCGACGTTCCAGCACAGGGCGCCCACCCATGAGCAGCAGACGGCAATCGCCAGCATCAGACCGAGAAAGACCCATGGCCGTGGCCCCAGCGGCAGGGCAAAGTCCGGCTGCTGCACGTTCAGCCATGCGCAGGCGGCAAGGTAGCCCAGTAACGAGACCGGCAGTGTCACCAGCGCCTGGGCGGTGGCCCACATCATCGGATGTTTGTCGGGGTTTTCCCGCAGCCAGCGGGCGTTACGCAGGGCGTACCATGCCCAGCAGACCACCGACACCGACGCCAGCAGGATCCCCGAAACATAGCGCCAGCCACTGCTTCCGGCCATGCCGTGACGCAGCTCGGCGATATTTACGCACACCAGCCCCAGCGCAATGGCAAACAGCCCCGGGAGCATCTTCGACCACGCCAGCTTACCATCGCGCTGGCTGTAGAGCAGATTGGCGAACACCGGGATCACCACCGGCAGCGTGCCGATGATCATGGTCGACACCGGGGCCCCGGTACGCTGGATCGCGCTTGCCAGGCAGACGTAATAGATCAGGTTGCCCATCATCGTCAGCGACAGGGCGGTGAGCCAGTCCCGGCCTTTCAGCTGGCGTAACCGCGCCCGGCCGAGCCAGGCGATCGGCAGGGCGATCAGCCCCAGCGCCAGATAGCGCCCCATCGACTGTAGCGCCGCCGGGTATTCCGGGACGATCAGCGGCCCGACAAAAATCAGTCCCCACATTAACCCTGCAAGCAGGGCATACAACACGCCGCTAATCATTTTTTCCTTCCTCTGCTCTGAACCTGCTGGCAGTGTAGAAAGGCAACAGAGGGCGGTATTGTATGAGATTGCGCATTAGCGCTGCGTTACCTGTTTCTGGTAGCGCACCGGCGTAATGCCATAGCGACGGGTAAAGGCCCGGGTCAGGTGCGACTGATCGGTCAGGCCCGTCGCGGCGGCCACCTCTGCCGCCGGGAGTCCCTGGGTGAGAAAGGCTTTGGCGCGCCACAGGCGGATCGCCATCAGCATCTGATGCGGCGTGACGTGAAAATGGGCTTTGAACTGGCGCTGGAAATGGTACGGGCTGAGCGACACCACCTGCGCCAGCTCATCGAGGGTCAGGGAGTGCATATAGTTGTCATGGAGATAGTCGCGCACGCGCTCGAAGCGATGCGCCCCTTCTTTTGCGACCGGCGCATGGCGCGCCAGCGGCTGGAAGGTATCAATCAGATCCAGCAGCAGGCCCTTTTGCGCCAGCGGATCGTCGGTGTGCCACAGGCCGTAGATCAGCTGACAGATCTGCTGCGAACGGCGGGGATCGTGGCGGGTGACGTCGCTGAACCACCAGTGGCGAATGCCTGTCACCTCCTCCAGCAGATCCGGTTCGAGATAGATCATCCGGTAGCGCCAGCCGTCAGCGGTTTCGGCCTCGCCGGTGTGCAGCTCGTCGGGATTCATGGTGACGACGGAGTGAACGGGGGCGACATACTGCGTGCCGCGATAGCGGAAGCGTTCGGCACCGGCCTCTATGGCACCGATGCCGAAGGCCTCATGGGTGTGGGGTTCAAAGGCGTAGCGGGAGATATGGGCGTGATACAGCTCCACGCCCGGCACCTGCGCCAGATGGCGAAAGCGCGCGCTGTCTCTCTCATCGAAAAACTGTTCAGGTACGCCTTGCACGGTGAGCCTCCTCGCGGGTCAGAGTCTCATTATCAGAGATGACTCGCAGGGATGCCACACTAATTAACCATGTTTTAACAATTACAGGATGTGCTTCACGCTCTCCGCAAGCGTGGTGGTCGGGCGGCCCAGCAGGGTGCTCAGGGTGCGGCTGTCATCAAACAGACCGCCTTTCGAGGCACCGACATCGGAATCGGCCAGCATCTCCGCCAGACCTGCCGGCAGACCCACTCCCTTCAGCGCGGCGGCAAAATCCGCTTCGCTCAGGTTCTGATAGACCACGTTTTTACCGCTCTGGCGGCTCAGCTCGGCAGCAAGCTCGCTTAACGTCCACGCCTGGTCACCTGCCAGCTCATAAACTTTACCGGCATGACCCTCTTCGCTGATAACGCGGGCCGCAGCGGCGGCATAGTCGGCGCGGGTGGCGGAGGCAATTTTGCCTTCACCGGCAGCACCAATAAACACGCCGTGTTCCAGCGCAGGCGGGGCGCTGGCGAGGTAGTTTTCGGTGTACCAGCCGTTACGCAGCAGAGCGTAAGGAATGCCCGATTCGGCCAGCGCTTTTTCGGTGGCGACGTGCTCCACATGCAGGCCCAGCGGGGAGGTGTCGGCATGCAGCAGGCTGGTGTAGGCGATAAATTTCACGCCCGCCGCCTTCGCCGCGTTAATGACGTTCTGGTGCTGCGGCGTACGCTGGCCCACTTCGCTGGAGGAGATCAGCAGCAGTTTATCCACGCCCGCGAGTGCGGCGGTGAAGGCGGTCTGGTCGGTATAATCGGCCTGACGCACGGTCACGCCCTGCTGGCTCAGCGCCTCAGCTTTCGCCGGGTTACGTACAATGGCGACCAGCTGGCTCGCCGGAACGGTTTTCAGCAGCTGTTCAATAACGCGTTGGCCAAGCTGGCCGGTAGCGCCTGTAATCGCGATCATGATGAATATCCTTCGTATCGGGTGAATGTTGTGGCACACTATCACTCAAACTAACTTTTAGTAAGTACGTACAAAAAGGTAAGTATCTCATGGCAAACCCAACCCTCAGCGAGCAAATGCGCGACGGCAATCTCTTTGCCGAGCAGTGCCCTTCCCGGGATGTGCTCAAGCATGTGACCAGCCGCTGGGGCGTGCTGATTCTGGTGGCGTTGCGTCAGGGAACACATCGCTTTAGCGATCTGCGGCGCAAGATGGGCGGGGTGAGCGAGAAGATGCTGGCCCAGTCGCTACAGGCGCTGGAGCAGGATGGCTTTGTCAATCGTGTGTCGTATCCGGTAGTGCCCCCGCACGTGGAGTACAGCCTGACCCTGCTGGGGGAAGAGGTGAGTGAGAAGGTGGCGGCGCTGGCCGACTGGATCGAGCTGAATTTGCCCCAGGTGATGAGTCACCGGGATGAACGTGCGGCCTGATGCCGGGTGGCGGCTACGAGTTTGTAGGCCCGGCAAGCGCAGCGCCGCCGGGCATTGTGCGGTCTGTTTGCCGGGTGGCGGCTGCGCCTTACCCGGGCTGGGAAACGGCAACGTTCTTTTACCTGCTTAAATCTAACTGATAGATCGCAAATCCAATCTCATCGGTCGCGACCTGCTGCATCGGGTACTGCGCTTTCTCTTTAATAAACGCCGCCGCTTTTTCCGTTGGCGCGGTCTCAAAGCGGATATCCAGCTTCACATCGCTGTGAACAGGGGCCAGACGCCAGTTGTTATCCGCTGCCGGATGGATTTCGCCGCTCTTCTTCGACTGCTCGCCAATCCACGTTGCCAGCACCGAACGGTTCTCATCCGGTGAGGCGAAGGCGATATGGCTGTCGCCGGTCCCGGCAAACTTACCGCCGTAGGCGCGGTAGTTGTTGGTCGCCACCAGGAAGGTCGCTTTCGGATCGATTGGCTTGCCGTTAAAGGTCAGGTTTTTAATGCGTTCGGCCTGGGCATTCACCACCTGGCACTCGCCGTCATATTTCGCCGGCTGGGAGACATCAATCTGGTACTCCACCCCGTCGATCACATCGAAGTTATAGGTGCGGAAACCGTCCCAGTTAATCAGCGACTGTGGTTTGGTGCTGGTCGGGTCGATCTGGTTAAACTGGCCCGCAGAACACTCCAGCCACTCCTTCACCTCCTGGCCCGTGGCTTTGACCACCACCAGGGTGTTCGGATAGAGATAGAGATCGGCGGCGTTCCGGAAGGTCAGTTGGCCTTTTTCAACTTCAACATAGCTGGCCGGATCGTTCTTGCGACCACCCACTTTAAACGGCGCCGCAGCGGAGAGGACCGGCAGTTTCGCCAGATCCGGATCGCCCTGAATATAGCGCTCCACGTAGGCTTTCTGCGCCATGTTCACCACCTGCACGGTAGGATCGTCCTGCACCAGCGCCAGGTAGCTGTACATGTTGTCGGCGGATTTGCCGATGGGTTTGCTGACAAACTCGCGGGTGGCGTCGTGATCGTGCTTCAGCACCTCGACGATATTTTTATCTTCGCCCACCAGCGCTTTTTTAGCGGCCAGATCGTAAATCGGTCGCGCTTCGGCTTTCGACTGGGTGACCTGCCATTTGCCGCCGTCATTATTGAGCACCAGATCGACCACCCCAAGGTGATCCCCCCACATGCCCGGCATCACCGCGGGCACGCCGTTCAGGGTGCCTTTGGCAATGTCCGCCCCTTTAATGCTGGCGAAGTCTTTACCCGGGAAAACCGCGTGGGCGTGGCCGAAGAGAATAGCATCCACCCCTTTCACTTCGCTGAGGTAGTAGACCGAGTTTTCCGCCATCGCCTGGTATGGGTCGGCAGAGAGCCCCGAGTGGGCTACCACCACCACCAGATCGGCGCCTTTTTCGCGCATCTCCGGCACATACTTGCGGGCGGTTTCGGTGATGTCATTAACCGTCACTTTGCCGCTCAGGTTGGCCTTATCCCAGGTCATGATCTGCGGCGGGACAAAGCCGATATAGCCGATCCTCAGGGTCTGCGGTTTCCCGTCCTGATCGACCACGGTGGTCTCTTTGATCAGATAAGGTGTAAAGAGCGGCTTCTGGGTCTTAACGTCGATGATATTGGCGTTAACGTACGGGAATTTGGCCCCTGAAAGCGCCATATGCAGATAGTCCAGCCCGTAGTTAAACTCATGGTTACCCAGGTTACCCACCGCGTAATCCAGGGTATTTAGCGCCTTGTAGACCGGATGCACATCGCCCTTTTTCAGACCTTTCGCCGCCATGTAATCGCCAAGAGGACTACCCTGAATTAAGTCCCCGTTATCGACCAGGACGCTGTTTTTCACTTCGCTACGGGCTGCGTTAATCAGGCTTGCGGTACGCACCAGACCAAATTTTTCCGTCGGGGCGTCTTTGTAGTAGTCGAAGTCCATCATATTGCTGTGCAGGTCGGTGGTTTCCAGAATGCGGAGATCAACCGTCGCTGCCTGTACGCTCGCCGCAATCAGCGTCGCCAGGAGCGTTGCGCTAAACTTAATCATCAGAGGAGTCCTTTTATTCGATCCAGGCCACAAAAGAATATGTATCTATATTTTTTTGCTTACAGAATTGTGAATCCTGCCAGAAAAAAGGGCCCTGAAACCGGAATTGCTTCACAGATAGCGGATTTATTCACAATGCGATATAAATAAAACAAAGAGTTATACCCACTGTGATAACAAAGAGGTGGAGAATGTTAGATAAAATTTGTCAGCTCGCACGGGAAGCGGGCGAGGCCATTATGCAGGTCTACGATGGTAAGATCCCGATGGATACGATCCGTAAAATCGACGACTCCCCGGTGACCGCAGCCGATCTTGCGGCGCACGGCGTGATCCTGAAAGGCTTGCAGGCGTTAACGCCCGATATCCCTGTACTTTCCGAAGAAGATCCCCAGCCCTGGGAGGAGCGCCAGCACTGGCAGCGTTACTGGCTGGTTGATCCGCTGGACGGCACCAAAGAGTTCCTCAAGCGTAACGGTGAATTTACGGTAAATATTGCCCTGATTGATAAAGGCAAAGCGGTGCTGGGGGTAGTCTACGCCCCGGTGCTGAAGGTGATGTACAGCGCCGCCGAAGGCAAAGCGTGGAAAGAGGAGTGCGGGGTGCGCAACCCGATCCAGGTGCGTGACGCCCGGCCACCGCTGGTGGTGATCAGCCGCTCTCACTCGGATAACGAACTTGAGGAGTATCTGCATCAGCTGGGCGAGCACCAGACAACGTCGATCGGGTCATCGCTGAAGTTCTGCCTGGTGGCAGAAGGGCAGGCGCAGCTCTATCCCCGCTTTGGGCCAACCAACGTCTGGGATACGGCGGCAGGCCATGCCGTTGCCGCCGCCGCGGGCGCCCATGTTCACGACTGGCAGGGCAAGCCGCTCGACTATACCCCGCGGGAATCTTTCCTTAATCCAGGCTTCCGGGTCTCGCTTTACTGACCGACCAACTTATGCAGCAGGGCGACCACCTGCTGCACCTCCTCCTGGGTCAGCGCCCCATCTTTCGCCCACTGCACTTTACCTTGCTTGTCCAGCACGACGGCGGCTGAGCTCTCTTCTTCCAGCTGCCAGGCGCCGCGCGCCGCGCCGTTACTGTCGACGATGAACTGTGACCATGGGTAGAGCTTTTTATTGCTCTCCAGGCTGCTGCGCACGAACATGCCGGAACCCGGTATCGCATCATCGGTATTCACTATGGTAGTGGTCTGATAAGTATCTTTTGGTAAATGTGCCGACTTGATCGCTTCAATCAGGGTTGCGTTTTTCTCTTTTGCCGAAGTGCGACCGGCAATATGTAGCACCACTCGCACTTTGCCAGGAAGCTGCGCGCTATTCCAGGTTTTGTAGCTAAACTCATTATTGTCGAGGATCAATTCTCCCCGGTCGGCAATGCCCACCGGTGGCACTCGTTGTCCCTTCTCAAAATTATGTGCGGAAGCCATCAGTGGCAGCATCAGGCAGGCAGTTGCCAGGATGTTACGTATGGTCATGGTGTTTTCTTTTTTGTTTTATTAGCAGGTGATCCGACCACTTGGTCTGATGTTTTAATCATAAGTGCGATCGCAGCGCTTTACCCGCAATCCCGGTGCCAGAGTGAGGGGGAACGCACATATCTGCACAAAAACGATGGCTTATACTGCCCAAAAGTTACGATTGCAAAGAATATTCTGATTATTTGTCATCAAAAGGTAAATAAACTTATGCAGACTGGGTATCACCATTTTTCTCGTCTATAGTCATTGGGCAACAAAATTTGCGCTCCAGAGGGTCGGCCCGATTGTGGTGCCGCAAGAGCGTATGATTCGCAGGAGATAATAGAATGAAAATTTTTCAACGCTACAATCCGCTTCAGGTAGCTAAATACGTAAAAATCCTGTTCCGTGGACGGTTGTATATCAAGGACGTTGGCGCTTTTGAGTTTGATAAGGGCAAAATCCTTGTCCCAAAAGTGAAGGATAAACAGCACTTTTCTGTGATGTCCGAAGTCAACCGTCAGGTTATGCGTCTGCAAACTGAGATGGCTTAACCAACGTGCTATGCAGTAAAAGAAACGGCTCCCGATGGGAGCCGTTGATGTTTCTGGTTTAGGCCGAGGCGTTCTCTTCAGCATCCGGCATTTTTGGCACCAGCACCGTCGGTTTGTTGTCGATGCGCGTCACCAGCAGCTGGTCGATGCGGTAGTTGTCGATATCCACCACCTCGAACTTATATCCCGAGAACTTCACCGAGTCGGTGCGTTTCGGGATTTTACGCAGCATAAACATCATAAAGCCGCCAATGGTCTCGTAGTTGCCCGACTGCGGGAACTCGTCGATGTCCAGCACGCGCATCACGTCGTCGATAGGCGTACCGCCGTCCACCAGCCATGAGTTCTCATCGCGCGCCACAATCTGCTCTTCCAGACCCTGGCCCACCAGATCGCCCATCAGGGTGGTCATGACATCATTCAGGGTGATGATCCCCACCACCAGCGCGTATTCGTTCATGATCACCGCAAAGTCTTCCCCGGCGGTTTTGAAGCTTTCCAGCGCTTCGGAGAGCGTCAGGGTGTCCGGGACAATCAGGGTATTGCGGATCTGCACCCCGCTGTTCAGCGTCAGGCTCTGGTTCGCCAGCACGCGGTTCAGCAGGTCTTTGGAGTCGACATAACCGATGATGTGATCGATATCTTCATTACAGACCAGGAACTTGGAGTGCGGATGTTCCGCCACCTTTTTCTTCAGGCTCTGCTCATCTTCGTGCAGATCGAACCAGATCACGTTCTCACGCCCGGTCATGGAGGACGGCACGGTACGGGACTCCAGCTCAAACACGTTCTCGATCAGCTCATGCTCCTGCTTACGCAGCACCCCCGCCAGCGCGCCAGCTTCAAATACCGCGTAGACATCGTCAGAGGTGATGTCATCTTTACGCACCATCGGCAGCTTAAACAGACGGAAAATGGTATTGGCCAGGCCGTTAAAGAACCACACCAGCGGGCGGAACACGAAGAGACAGAAGCGCATCGGGTTGATGATGCGCAAAGCCACAGCTTCTGGCGCAATCATACCGATGCGTTTCGGGGTCAAATCGGCAAACAGAATGAACAGGCCAGTCACCAGTGAGAAGGAGAGAATGAAGCTCAGCTGCTCGGAAAGCTCAGGGGAGAAGTATCGGGAGAAAACGCTATGGAATGCGGGCGAGAATGCAGCATCACCCACAATACCGCCAAGAATGGCGACCGCATTGAGGCCGATTTGCACCACGGTAAAGAACATCCCCGGGTTTTCCTGCATTTTCAGGACGCGTTGGGCATTGAGATCGCCATCATCGGCGAGCAGTTTAAGTTTAATTTTACGGGATGCGGCCAGAGAGATTTCTGAAATAGAGAAAAATGCACTGACAGCGATGAGACAAAGTATTACTAAAATACTGTTTAACATATCTTATCCGGCTTCTCGCCAGATCCTCGGAGGGAAGTTGGTCATACAGGTGTGTAGATATTTTGAACACCGGTCCGAAGCGGTAGGCCGGTTATTTCGAGGGGTAGTATAGCGTAAACGGCTGTAAAGTCGCCAGAGATCGCTTTTTGAGCCGGTTTTGCTCGTCAACAGGCAAAACCGGCTTACTGTTATGCCAGCTGAGGCGGCAGGCAGACACCAATGCCACCGATACCGCAGTAGCCGTACGGATTTTTATGCAGATACTGCTGGTGGTCATCTTCCGCATAATAGAACGGTAAGGCGTTGGTGATTTCGGTCGTCACCGGGCGATCGTCGCCGGCGGCGTGCATCGCCTGCTGGAAGCGCGCCAGACTGTCGCGGGCGGCGGCATCCTGTTCCGGCGTGAGCGGATAGATCGCCGAGCGGTACTGGGTACCGTGGTCATTGCCCTGACGCATACCCTGCGCAGGATCGTGGTTTTCCCAGAATACCTGCAGCAGCTGTTCGTAGCTGACGACGTTCGGATCATATACTACCCGTACCGCTTCGGCGTGACCGGTCTGCCCGGAGCAGACTTCGCGGTAGGTTGGGTTCGGGGTATAGCCCCCGGTATAGCCTGCCGCGGTGCTGTAGACGCCCGGCAGTTGCCAGAAGAGGCGCTCCACGCCCCAGAAACAGCCCATCGCGAACAGGGCAATTTCCATCCCCTCCGGGACGTTAGTCATGGAGTGGCCGTTAACGGCATGGAGAGTGGCGACAGGCATAGGGGTGTTACGTCCCGGTAATGCGTCCGCCTGAGCAACCAGGTGCTTTTTATCGAATAAACTCACGGTGTGGCCTCCGGGTGGGTGATGTTTGGGTTAAGGTTGTCACGACGCGTTTAATTGAACACAATAAATGCGGTGAATGAGTCTAGATTTAAACATAAGAAATATTAGGGTGTTTAACCATTTTTCAACCCGCGTATTGGGTTTTGGGCTTTTGCCGTGATTTGCTGCGGAGCGGCACTTCATATGCTTCCAGGGGTGGAAACAAGGATATTCAGGAGAAAACGTGCCAAAAATCCGCCAGTTATGTTTAGCCAGTCTCTTGCTGACAAGCGGAGTCGCCAGCGCGGCGAACGTTCGTTTACAGGTTGAGGGGCTATCCGGGGCGCTGGAAAAAAACGTACGCGCGCAGCTCTCCACTATTGAGAGCGACGAAGTGACGCCCGATCGTCGCTTTCGCGCCCGCGTGGACGACGCCATCCGCGGCGGTTTAAAAGCGCTCGGCTACTATGAGCCGACCATCGACTTCGAGCTGCGTCCACCTCCGGCCAAAGGGCGGCAGGTGTTGATTGCCCGCGTCAAGCCAGGGGTTCCGGTGCTCATCGGCGGCACGGACGTGGTGCTGCGCGGCGGCGCGCGTACCGATCAGGACTACCTTGAACTGTTGAACACGCGGCCAAAGAATGGCACCGTGCTCAATCACAGCGACTATGACGGCTTCAAAAAAGATCTGACGAAGGTGGCGCTGCGCAAAGGCTACTTTGACAGCCAGTTCAATAAAAGTCAGCTCGGCATCGCCCTCGATCGGCATCAGGCGTTCTGGGACATCGACTATGACAGCGGGGAACGCTACCGCTTTGGCGATGTCACCTTCGAAGGGTCGCAGATCCGTGATGAGTATTTGCAGAATCTGATCCCCTTTAAAGAGGGCGACTATTATCAGTCGAAAGATCTGGCCGAGCTTAACCGCCGTCTGTCAGCCACCGGCTGGTTTAACTCCGTGGTGGTGGCACCGGAGTTTGATAAAGCGCGACAGACCAAAGTGCTGCCGCTGCACGGCGTGGTATCGCCACGCACCGAGAACACCATTGAGACCGGGGTGGGCTATTCCACCGACGTCGGCCCGCGCGTAAAAGCGACCTGGAAAAAGCCGTGGATGAACTCCTACGGCCACAGCCTGACCAGCAACGTCAGCCTCTCAGCTCCGGAGCAACAGCTCGATTTCAGCTATAAAATGCCGCTGCTAAAAAATCCGCTTGAGCAATATTACCTGGTGCAGGGCGGCTTTAAGCGCACCGATCTGAACGACACCGAAGCGGATTCTACGACCCTCGCCGTGTCGCGCTACTGGGATCTCTCCAGCGGCTGGCAGCGCGCCATCAACCTGCGCTGGAGCCTCGACCACTTTACCCAGGCCAATGTTACCAATACCACCATGCTGCTCTATCCGGGAGTGATGATCAGCCGGACCCGTTCCCGCGGCGGCCTGATGCCGGACTGGGGGGATTCCCAGCGCTATTCGATAGACTACTCCAATACCGCCTGGGGCTCGGATGTAGATTTCTCCGTGGTACAGGCGCAAAACGTCTGGATCCGCACCTTTTATGACCGCCATCGCTTTGTGGTGCGTGGCAACCTGGGCTGGATTGAAACCGGCGACTTTGAAAAAGTGCCGCCGGATCTGCGCTTCTTCGCCGGGGGCGATCGCAGCATTCGTGGCTACAAATACAAATCCATCGCGCCAAAAGATGACGACGGCAAGCTGATCGGGGCCTCGAAGCTGGCTACCGGCTCGCTGGAGTATCAGTACAACGTCACCGGAAAATGGTGGGGCGCGACCTTTATCGACAGCGGAGAAGCAGTAAGCGATATCCGCCGCAGCGACTTTAAAACCGGCGCAGGCGTCGGGGTGCGCTGGGAGTCACCGGTCGGGCCGATCAAGCTCGATTTCGCCGTGCCGGTGGGCGATAAAGATGAACACGGTTTACAGTTTTACATCGGTCTGGGGCCTGAATTATGAGTTTATGGAAGAAAATTAGCCTCGGCGTGTTGCTGTTTATCCTGCTGCTGCTGGCTGCGGTGGCCTTTCTGGTGGGCACCACCAGCGGGCTGCATCTGCTGTTTAAGGCGGCAGACCGCTGGGTGCCGGGGCTGGAGATTGGTCAGGTCACCGGCGGCTGGCGCGACTTACACCTGAAAAACGTTCGCTACGACCAGCCGGGGGTGGCGGTCAACGCCGGGGATCTGCATCTGGCGGTGAAGCTCGGCTGCCTGCGTGACAGCAGCCTGTGCATTAACGATCTGTCGTTAAAAGATCTCTTCGTGACGATAGATTCCAAAAAAATGGAGCAATCGGAGCCCGTTGCCGAAGAGGAGAGCGGGCCGCTGGATCTCTCCACGCCATACCCGATATCGCTTAACCGGGTGGCGCTGAATAACATCAACGTCAAAATCGACGACACCACCGTGTCGGTGATGGATTTCACCTCCGGCCTGCGCTGGCAGGAGAAAAACCTGACCCTGACCCCGACTTCTCTGCAAGGGCTGCTGATTGCTCTGCCGAAAGTGGCGGAGGTGGCCCAGGAAGAGATTGTCGAGCCTAAAATTCAGAACCCGCAGCCGGAAGAGAAGCCGCTGGGCGAAACCCTGAAGGATCTCTTCTCGAAACCGGTCCTGCCGGAGATGACCGACGTTCACCTGCCGCTGAACCTTAATATTGAAGAGTTTAAGGGCGAGCAGCTGCGCCTCACCGGCGATACCGATCTGACGGTCTTCAACATGCTGCTGAAAGTGAGCAGCATCGACGGCAACATGAAGCTCGACGCGCTGGATATCGACACCAACCAGGGCAGCGTTAACGCCACCGGCAACGCCCTGTTACGGGATAACTGGCCGGTGGATATCACCCTCAACAGTACCCTGAACATCGATCCGATTAAAGGCGAGAAGGTGAAGCTGAAGGTGGGCGGCGCCATGCGCGAACAGCTGGAGTTTGGCGTGAACCTCTCCGGCCCGGTAGATATGGTGCTGCGCGGCCAGACCCGGCTTGCAGAGGCGGGCCTGCCGCTCAACCTTGAAGTGGTGAGTGAGCAGCTCTACTGGCCGTTTACCGGCGAGAAGCAGTACCAGGCCGATGACGTGAAGCTGAAGCTCACCGGCAAAATGACCGACTACACCTTGTCGTTCCGCACCGCGGTGAAAGGGGAGGGGCTGCCGCCTGCCGGCATCACCCTGGATGCGAAGGGCAACGAACAGCAGATCAACCTCGACAAGCTGACGGTGGCCGCGCTGGAGGGCAAAACCGAGCTGACGGCGCTGCTCGACTGGCAGAAGGCGATCAGCTGGCGCGGGGAGCTGAAGCTCACCGGGATCAACACTGCCAAAGAGGTGCCGGACTGGCCCTCGAAGCTCGACGGGCTGATTAAAACCCGCGGCAGTCTCTACGGCGGTAGCTGGCAGATGGCGGTGCCGGAGCTGAAAATCACCGGCAACGTGAAGCAGAACAAAGTGGATGTGAACGGCTCGCTGAAGGGCAACAGCTACCTGCAGTGGGTCATCCCGGGCCTGCACGTCGCGCTGGGGCGCAACACCGCCGATATTAAGGGCGAGCTGGGGGTGAAAGATCTCGATCTGGATGCCACTATCGACGCGCCGAACCTGGATAATGCCCTGCCAGGACTGGGCGGAACCGCGAAAGGGCTGCTGAAGGTGCGCGGCACGGTAGAAGCCCCGCAGCTGCTGGCGGTTATCACCGCCAACGGCCTGCGCTGGCAGGATCTTACCATCGCCCGGGTGCGGGTAGATGGCGACGTGAAATCCACCGATCAGATCGCCGGGCACCTGAACCTGCGCGTCGATCGTATCTCGCAGCCGGGCCTCAACCTCAATCAGGTCACCCTTGAAGCCAAAGGTAGCGAGAAACAGCATGACCTCCAGCTGCGCATTCAGGGTGAACCGGTCTCCGGCCAGCTGCACCTGGCGGGCAGCTTTGACCGCCAGGAGACCCGCTGGAAAGGCACCCTGGATAACACCCGCTTCGCCACCCCGGTGGGACCGTGGTCGTTATCGCGCGCTATTGCCCTGGATTACCGTAACGCGGAGCAGAAGATTAGCATCGGGCCGCACTGCTGGACCAACCCGAATGCCGAACTGTGCGTGCCGCAGACCATTGACGCAGGCGCCGAAGGGCGGGCGGTGGTCAACCTTAACCGCTTCGATCTGGCGATGATCAAGCCGTTCATGCCAGACACTACGCAAGCAAGCGGCGTGTTCAGCGGCAAGGCGGATGTCTCCTGGGATACCACCAAACCGGGGCTGCCGGAGGGCAACGTCACGCTCGCCGGGCGTAACGTGAAGGTGACGCAGGTGGTGAACGATGCGCCGCTGCCGCTGGCCTTCAGCACCCTCAATCTCACCGCCGATCTGCATAACAACCGCGCCGAGCTGGGCTGGCTGATCCGCCTCACCAACAACGGGCAGCTGGACGGCCAGATCCAGGTGACCGATCCGCAAGGACGGCGCAACCTGGGCGGCAACGTCAACATTCGCAATCTTAACCTGGCGATGGCGAATGCCATCTTCTCCCGCGGCGAGAAGGCGGC
Organism: Leclercia sp. UBA5076; assembly: GCF_002416465.1. Lineage (NCBI taxonomy): Bacteria > Pseudomonadati > Pseudomonadota > Gammaproteobacteria > Enterobacterales > Enterobacteriaceae > Leclercia > Leclercia sp. UBA5076. Next base: position 26,647 of record NZ_DIAO01000011.1, on the reverse strand, counting down.
AGGTATGCTGAATGCCAACCTGCGGCTGGCGGGCAGCGCCCAGAGCCCGCAGCTGTTCGGCCAGATGCAGCTCAACGGGGTAGATATCGACGGCAACTTTATGCCGTTTGATATGCTGCCGAGCCAGCTGGCGATGAACTTTAACGGCATGAGCTCGACGCTTACGGGCACCGTACGCACCCAGCAGGGGCAGATCAACCTCAGCGGCGATGCCGACTGGAGCCAGCTCGATAACTGGCGCGCCCGGGTGGCGGCCAAAGGCAGCAAGGTGCGGATCACCGTGCCGCCGATGGTGCGTTTAGACGTCTCGCCGGATGTGGTCTTTGAGGCCACGCCGCAGCTCTTCACCCTTGATGGCCGCGTCGATGTACCGTGGGCTCGTATCGTGGTGCATGAACTGCCGGAAAGCGCGGTGGGCGTCTCCAGCGATGAGGTCATGCTCAACAACAACCTCCAGCCGGAGGAGCCACAGAGCGCCTCTATCCCGATCAACAGCAACCTGATCGTACACGTGGGTAACAACGTGCGCCTGGATGCGTTTGGGCTGAAGGCCAGACTGACCGGCGATCTGAAAGTCGCGCAGGATAAACAGGGGCTGGGCCTGAACGGGCAGATCAACATTCCGGAAGGGCGCTTCCACGCCTACGGCCAGGATTTGATGGTGCGTAAAGGCGAACTGCTCTTCTCCGGCCCGCCGGATCAGCCGCTGCTGAATATCGAAGCGATCCGTAATCCGGAGGCCACCGAAAATGACGTGATCGCCGGGGTGCGCGTGACGGGCACCGCGGACGAACCGAAAGCGGAAATTTTCTCCGACCCGGCAATGTCCCAGCAGGAAGCGCTCTCATACCTGCTGCGCGGGCAGGGGCTGGACAGCAATCAGAGCGACAGCGCGGCGATGACCTCAATGTTAGTCGGTCTGGGGGTTGCACAAAGTGGTCAGGTTGTGGGTAAAATCGGCGAGACGTTTGGCGTAAGCAATCTGGCGCTGGACACCCAGGGGGTCGGCGACTCCTCTCAGGTGGTGGTCAGCGGCTATGTACTGCCGGGTCTGCAGGTGAAATATGGTGTGGGGATCTTTGACTCATTAGCAACTCTCACGTTACGCTATCGCCTGATGCCTAAGCTATATCTGGAAGCGGTGTCTGGCGTAGACCAGGCACTCGATCTGCTCTATCAGTTTGAGTTTTAGCAATGCGAATATTTGTCTACGGCAGTTTAAGAACCAAGCAAGGCAACAGCCACTGGATGACTAACGCCCAGTTGCTGGGGGATTACAGTATCGAGAACTACCAGCTGTACAGCCTGGGCCACTATCCAGGCGCCGTTCCGGGAGAAGGAGCAGTACAGGGTGAGGTTTATCGTATTGATAATGCCACGCTGGCCGAACTTGATGCCTTGCGCACCAAAGGCGGGGAATACGCTCGCCGGTTAATCCAGACACCCTACGGCAGTGCATGGATGTACGTGTACCAACGTTCGGTGGAAGGTCTGACGCTGATTGAAAGCGGTAACTGGTTAGACCGTGACCAGTACTGATATGAATAACGCCACCTTCGGGTGGCGTTGTTTTTTCAGGCCGCACAGATTTTGTAGGCCGGGTAAGGCGCAGCCGCCACCCGGCAACAGGCCGCACAGATAAAAAAAGCCCCGACAAGTCGGGGCTTTTTTTCACACGTTAAGCATTACTTCTTCGCGCGTTCGAAGGAGGCAACGATTTCCGCTTTCGCGGCTTCTGCGTTGTCCCAGCCTTCCACTTTCACCCATTTGCCTTTCTCGAGATCTTTGTAGTGCTCGAAGAAGTGGGCGATCTGCGCTTTCAGCAGCTCTGGCAGGTCGTTCACATCTTTAATGTGATCGTACTCTTTGCTCAGCTTGGTGTGCGGTACCGCAACCAGCTTCGCATCTTCACCCGCTTCGTCGGTCATTTTCAGCACGCCAACTGGACGGCAGCGGATCACGGAGCCCGGCTGCAGTGGGTATGGCGTTGGGACCAGCACGTCTACCGGATCACCGTCCAGAGAGAGGGTGTGGTTGATGTAACCGTAGTTGCACGGATAGAACATCGCGGTAGACATGAAACGGTCAACGAACAGTGCGCCGGTGTCTTTGTCGATTTCGTATTTGATAGGATCAGCGTTCGCCGGGATTTCGATAACTACGTAGATGTCTTCCGGCAGTTCTTTACCCGCTGGGACGTTGAGTAAGCTCATGTCTGTGTCCTTTAAATGATTGGTAATCAAGTGGCGAGTATTATAGCCAACTGGCGCGGAATGTCTCCGCCTGTTTTCGCCGATCCCTGTTCCTGAAAACCATTATCAGCACTTTCTCATGACAAGATAATCCATAAACTCAGCCGCTTTTTTAATGGCTCAGTGAAAGCGATTACAAAGTTGTGATTAACGTTTTATTCACTTTTCTGAAGTGTGATGTAACACACTCCGTTACATCTCGCATTGTCTATAGTCTCTTCGCAGAACATTTTTTACCCAACAATAAACTCCCCTACGAGGACGCACTTATGTGGAAGCGCTTACTTCTTGTCACAGCAGTTTCGGCAGCCATGTCGTCTATGGCGATGGCCGCCCCCTTAACCGTAGGATTTGCCCAGGTCGGCTCAGAGTCCGGCTGGCGCGCCGCTGAGACCAACGTCGCGAAGAGTGAGGCCGAAAAACGCGGCATCACGCTGAAGATCGCCGATGGCCAGCAAAAACAGGAAAACCAGATCAAAGCGGTACGCTCTTTTATCGCTCAGGGCGTTGACGCCATCTTCATTGCGCCGGTCGTAGCGACGGGTTGGGAGCCGGTTCTGAAAGAAGCGAAAGATGCCGAAATTCCGGTCTTCCTGCTCGATCGTTCCATCGATGTAAAAGACAAATCTCTCTATATGACCACCGTTACCGCCGACAACGTGCTGGAAGGCAAATTGATTGGTGAATGGCTGGTGAAACAGGTGGATGGCAAGCCGTGTAATGTGGTTGAGCTGCAGGGCACCGTGGGCGCCAGCGTGGCCATCGACCGTAAGAAAGGCTTTGCTGATGCCATCTCCAAAGCGTCAAACATCAAGATTATCCGTTCTCAGTCCGGCGACTTCACCCGCAGTAAAGGGAAAGAGGTCATGGAGAGCTTTATCAAAGCCGAGAACAACGGCAAGAACATCTGCATGGTTTACGCCCATAACGATGACATGGTGATCGGCGCTATCCAGGCGATCAAAGAGGCGGGCCTGAAGCCGGGCACCGACATCCTGACCGGCTCTATCGACGGCGTACCGGATATCTATAAAGCGATGATCGACAAAGAGGCTAACGCCAGCGTGGAGCTGACGCCAAACATGGCAGGTCCGGCCTTTGACGCGCTGGAGAAATTCAAGAAAGATGGCACCATGCCGGAGAAAGTCACGATCACCAAGTCCACGCTCTATCTGCCTGATACCGCTGCAGAAGAGTTAGAGAAGAAGAAAAATATGGGCTACTAAGCTCGACTGAAAATGCCGGGCGACGCTGCGCTTGCCCGGCCTTCGGCTCGCTTTTTGTAGGCCGGGTAAGCGTAGCGCCATCCGACATGATGCAGGGGGAACCATGATCACAGACCAACACCAGGAAATCCTCCGCACAGAAGGATTGAGCAAATATTTTCCCGGCGTAAAAGCGCTGGATAACGTCGATTTCAGCCTGCGGCGTGGTGAGATCATGGCCCTGCTGGGCGAAAACGGCGCCGGAAAATCGACCCTGATTAAAGCCCTGACCGGTGTCTATCATGCCGATCGCGGCACCATCTGGCTGGAAGGCCACGCTATATCGCCTAAAAATACCGCCCATGCCCAGCAGCTGGGTATCGGGACGGTCTATCAGGAAGTGAACCTGCTGCCGAATATGTCGGTGGCGGATAATCTGTTTATCGGCCGCGAGCCACGACGTTTTGGCCTGCTGCGCCGTAAAGAGATGGAAGACCGCGCCACCAAACTGATGGCGTCATACGGTTTCTCTCTCGACGTCCGCGAGCCGCTCAACCGCTTCTCGGTGGCGATGCAGCAGATCGTCGCCATCTGCCGGGCTATCGATCTCTCGGCAAAAGTGCTGATCCTCGATGAACCTACCGCCAGCCTGGATACCCAGGAGGTCGAGATGCTCTTCACCCTGATGCGCCAGCTGCGCGACCAGGGGGTGAGCCTGATTTTCGTCACCCACTTCCTCGATCAGGTGTATGAGGTGAGCGACCGCATTACCGTCCTGCGTAACGGCGGCTTCGTCGGCTGTCGCGAAACCCGCGAGCTGCCGCAAATCGAGCTGGTCAAAATGATGCTGGGCCGCGAGCTGGAGAGCAATGCCCTGCAGCGTGCGGGCCGGACGCTGCTCAGCGAGAAGCCGGTAGCGGCGTTTAAAGGGTACGGCAAGAAAGGCACCATTGCGCCCTTTGATCTCGAGGTGCGCCCGGGCGAAATCGTCGGACTGGCGGGGCTGTTAGGGTCGGGACGTACCGAAACGGCAGAGGTGATCTTCGGGATTAAACCTGCCGACAGCGGCACTGCGCTGATCAAAGGTAAACCGCAGACGCTGCGCTCCCCGCATCAGGCTTCCAGCCTGGGGATCGGTTTCTGCCCGGAAGATCGCAAGACCGACGGCATTATCGCCGCCGCTTCGGTGCGCGAGAACATCATTCTGGCCCTGCAGGCCCAGCGCGGCTGGCTGCGTCCCATTCCCCGTAAAGAGCAAAATGTGATTGCCGAGCGCTTTATTCGCCAGCTCGGCATCCGCACCCCGAGCGTGGAACAGCCGATCGAATTTCTCTCCGGCGGTAACCAGCAGAAGGTGCTGCTGTCACGCTGGCTGCTGACCAAACCGCAGTTCCTGATCCTCGACGAGCCGACCCGCGGTATCGACGTGGGGGCGCACGCGGAAATTATCCGCCTGATCGAAACCCTCTGCGCCGACGGTCTGGCGCTGCTGGTGATCTCCTCGGAGCTGGAGGAGCTGGTGGGGTATGCGGATCGGGTGATCATCATGCGCGACCGTCAGCAGGTGGCCGAGATCCCGCTGGACGCGCTCTCCGTTCCGGCAATCATGAACGCCATTGCGGCATAAGGAGTAGATCGTGATGTCACGTTCACTTTCTCAGACCGGCGAGACGAAGCGCCGCTTCAGCTGGCCCACCGGCACGCCGCAAATCATTGCGCTGATCCTGGTGTTACTGGTGGATAGCCTCGTTTCGCCGCATTTTTATCAAATTATCCTTCAGGATGGCCGCCTGTTCGGCAGTCCGATTGATATCTTAAACCGCGCCGCGCCGGTCGCCCTGCTGGCGATCGGCATGACGCTGGTGATTGCCACCGGCGGTATCGACCTGTCGGTCGGGGCGGTGATGGCGATTGCGGGGGCGACGGCGGCTTCGATGACCGTGGCCGGACACAGCCTGCCGGTGGTGCTGCTGGCGACGCTGGGCACCGGCGTGCTCGCGGGATTGTGGAATGGCATCCTGGTGGCGATCCTCAAAATCCAGCCCTTTGTCGCCACCCTCATTTTAATGGTGGCCGGACGCGGGGTGGCGCAGCTGATCACCTCCGGGCAGATCGTCACCTTCAACGCCCCGAATCTGGCGTGGATTGGCAGCGGATCGCTGCTCTTCTTCCCGACGCCGGTGATTATTGTGGTGGTCACCCTGATCGCCTTCTGGCTGTTCACCCGTAAAACCGCCCTCGGGATGTTTATCGAAGCGGTGGGAATTAACATTCGCGCCGCGAAAAACGCCGGGGTCAGCACCCGTCTGATGGTGATGCTCACCTACGTATTGAGCGGAGTATGCGCCGCCATTGCCGGGATTATCGTCGCGGCCGATATTCGCGGGGCCGATGCCAATAACGCCGGGCTCTGGCTGGAGCTGGATGCGATCCTCGCGGTGGTGATTGGCGGCGGCTCGCTGATGGGCGGGCGCTTCAACCTGCTGCTGTCGGTGATTGGCGCGCTGATTATCCAGGGGATGAACACCGGGATCCTGCTGTCGGGTTTCCCGCCGGAACTCAACCAGGTGGTGAAAGCGGTGGTGGTGCTCTGCGTGCTCATCGTGCAGTCGCCGCGCTTTATCAGTCTCATTAAGGGGATGCGTGGTCATGATAAAACGTAATTTACCGCTCATGATTACCCTGGGCGTGTTTGTGCTGGGGTATCTCTACTGCCTGACGCAGTTCCCCGGTTTTGCTTCGACGCGGGTGATCTGCAACATCCTGACCGACAACGCCTTCCTCGGGATCATCGCCGTCGGCATGACCTTCGTGATCCTCTCCGGCGGGATCGACCTCTCCGTCGGGTCGGTGATCGCCTTTACCGGCGTCTTTCTGGCTAAGGCGATTGGCTACTGGGGGATCTCCCCGCTGCTGGCCTTCCCGCTGGTGCTGGTGATGGGCTGCGCCTTTGGCGCCTTTATGGGATTGCTGATCGACGCCCTGAAGATCCCGGCGTTTATTATCACCCTCGCCGGGATGTTCTTCCTGCGCGGCGTCAGCTATCTGGTGTCGGAGGAGTCGATCCCGATTAACCATCCGGTCTACGACACCCTCTCAAGCCTGGCGTGGAAAATCCCCGGCGGCGGCCGTCTGAGTATTCTCGGTCTGGTGATGCTGGGCGTGGTGGTGATCGGCATTTTCCTCGCCCACCGCACCCGCTTTGGCAACGAAGTGTATGCCATCGGCGGTAACGCCACCTCGGCGAACCTGATGGGGATCTCCACCCGCAGCACCACCATTCGTATCTACATGCTCTCCACCGGGCTGGCGACGCTGGCGGGGATCGTCTTCTCCATCTACACCCAGGCGGGCTATGCGCTGGCGGGGGTAGGGGTGGAGCTGGACGCGATTGCCTCGGTGGTGATTGGCGGCACGCTGCTCAGCGGCGGCGTCGGCACGGTGCTGGGCACGCTGTTTGGGGTGGCGATCCAGGGGCTGATCCAGACCTATATTAACTTCGACGGCACCCTCAGCTCGTGGTGGACCAAGATTGCGATTGGCATTCTGCTGTTCATCTTTATCGCCCTGCAGCGCGGCCTGACGGTGCTCTGGGAGAACCGCCAGAACTCGCCTGTCACACGGGTGAGCACCACCAGCAAGCTATAAGCGCCTGAATTTACGTCAAGTCTAAATCTTTTCCGGTAGCGGCCGATAACCCTTAATTCTGTCCAGATTTATCTCGCTACCGGAAATTACATCATGCTTAAAACGCTATCGATTCGTACCGGCTTGCTTTCGTTACTGGCCGTTATGACCCTTCTGCTGCTGCTTGTCAGCGGTATCGGCATTTATGCCCTCACCCAGAGCTCCTCCTCTTTACAGCGCATTAACCATCTTCAGGGCGAACAGCTGGTGCAGCTCAACTCGGGCTACACCCTGATCCTGCGCGCGCGCAACGAGGCGGGGCAGGCCGTCCGCATGATGGAGGTGGGACTGCTGGATGACGCCACAAAATCGGTGAAAAACATCAATGACGAACTCAAACAGGCGCAAACCACGCTGAAAAGCGTGATCGATAGTGGGATAAACGATCCAGAAGGCGATCGGTTGCTGAAGCAGCTCGCCGGGAGCCTGGCGGCGTATAACGCCCAGGGGATCGTGCCGATGCAGAACGCCCTGAATGCGCAGAATGCGGATGATTATTACGATCTGCTGGAGAACCGTCTGGTGCCGGTAGCGCGTCAGTTTGATAACGATATGCAGGCCTTCCAGGCCTGGAGCGACAGCCGGGGCAAAGCTGAAGTCGCCGCGGTACAGGCGAGTAAAAATCGGGTGATGCTGCTGATCATCGTCGCCGCGCTGCTGACCGCGGGCATTATCGTGCTGGCGTGGCTGGCACTGCGCCATATGCTGCTGAAGCCGCTCTCCTCCTCTATTGCCCAGCTTGAGCACGTGGCTGCCGGGGATCTGACCCACGCCCTGACCACCCCCGCAAGCCAGGAGTTTAACCGCCTCAACGCCGCCATTGAGGAGATGCGCCAGTCGCTGATGGGCTCGGTGCTGCGGGTGCGTGACGCCAGCTCGCAGATTGATACCGGCAGCCGGGAGCTGACCGCAGGCAATATGCACCTTGCCCAGCGTACAGAATCCACCGCCACCTCGCTGGAGCAGACCGCGGCCAGCATGGAAGAGATCACCGCCACGGTGAAGCAGAACGCCCACAACGCCGAGCAGGCGCATCAGGTGGCGAAGACGATGTCAGATACCGCTGACCGCGGCAGCGAGATGGTCTGTTATGTCATTGAGAAGATGCGCGATATCTCCGGCAGCGCCGACCGTATCGCCGATATCCTCAGCGTGATCGACGGTATCGCCTTCCAGACCAATATTCTGGCGCTGAATGCCTCGGTGGAAGCCGCCCGCGCGGGCGAGCAGGGGCGCGGCTTTGCGGTGGTGGCCGGAGAGGTGCGTAACCTCGCCAGCCGTAGCGCCGATGCGGCAAAAGAGATCCGCACGCTCATCAGCGATTCCCAGGCGCACGTCAGCGAAGGTAGCGAACTGGCGCAGCAGGCGGGGGAAACCATGGACGAGATCGCCAACGAGGTGATGCGCATGACCCGCCTGATGCGTGAGATCGCCAATGCGTCGCACGAGCAGAGCCGTGGTATTGAGCAGGTGAATATTGCGGTCAACCAGATGGACGAAACCGCGCAGCAAAACGCGGCGCTGGTCCAGCAATCTTCCGCCGCGACGCGCTCGCTGGAAGAGCAATCCCGCGAGCTCATCGAGGCGATGTCACTCTTCAGGCTGTCGTCGCAACAGGCGTAGCCTTATCGCCTTCCGGCGCCGCTGGCGTCGGGAGGCTTTCCGCGCCAGCCGGGGTGTGGGCGATATAGTCATGAATGGCGCCCAGCAGCTTTTCCATCTCGGCGGACAGCTTCAGCGCGTATGGCGTTGGCTCCAGGAACAACCCCTTACGGGTAAACAGCGGCTCATTAAACAGCATGCCAAAGCGTTTCAGGGCCAGGCTGACTGCTGGCCTGGACATCTCCAGACGTAAAGAGGCTTTGGCCATGCTCCCGCACCTGACGACTTCAATAAATATCGGGATCAGATTGAGGTCGATGCCAGTGGATGAGCGAGAGAGGTTTTTCATATCGGCTGATTCCCATTGAACACTATTTGAACGCCGTCATGATGACGCAAGGATTCACTGGGTTACAGCAGGATTTTTATATAGTTTTATACCAACAAAGATATAAATATCTGGAAAAACAAAAGGGGCCAACTGGCCCCTTTTGGTCAAACTCAACAATCAGGCATCCGGGAATTCACGGATAAAGCGTTCCACGTCGTCAACCATATGATCGTTGCCAACGAAGAACGAACGGCGCTGGTGCAGGCTTTCAGGAATGATATCCATAATCCGCTCTTTGCCGTCGCTGGCTTTACCGCCCGCCTGTTCGGCGAGGAAGGCCATCGGGTTGCACTCATACAGCAGGCGCAGCTTGCCTTCAGGGTGGCTGGCGGTGCTTGGGTAGAGGTAGATGCCGCCCTTCAGCAGGTTACGGTGGAAATCCGCCACCAGGGAGCCGATATAACGCGAGGTATAAGGGCGCTGGGTCGATTTATCCTCTTCCTGGCAGAATTTGATGTACTTCTTCACCCCCGCCGGGAATTTAATGTAGTTCCCTTCGTTGATGGAGTAAGTGCTGCCTTTCTGCGGGAAGCGCATACGCTCCTGGCACAGGCAGAATACGCCCAGCGACGGATCGTAGGTAAAGGCGTGCACGCCGCAGCCGGTGGTGTAGACCAGCATGGTGGAGGAGCCATATACCACATAACCCGCTGCAACCTGTTTATTGCCCGGCTGCAGGAAATCTTCTTCGGTGACCGGCGTGCCGACAGGGGTGACGCGACGGTAAATGGAGAAAATGGTGCCGACAGAGACGTTAACGTCGATGTTGGAGGAGCCATCCAGCGGATCCATCAGGACGACATACTTGGCGTGTTCACACCCTTCAAAGACGACGATTTCATCTTCTTCCTCGGAGGCGATCCCCGCAACGATGTCGCGCGCGCGCAGTGCAGCTTTCAGTTTTTCATTCGCGAACAGATCGAGTTTCTGTTGAACTTCGCCCTGCACGTTTTCAGCACCGCTGGCACCCAGGATATCGACCAGTCCGGCTTTGTTGATATCGCGATGGATGATCTTGGCGCCCAGCTTTATTGCCGACAACAAAGCAGTGAGCTCACCGGTAGCATGCGAGAACTCGTGCTGCTTTTCGACAATAAATTCACCTAACGTTTTCATAACACTTTCCCTGCATTGGATGTTGAGTAAAGTTGTTGATGCCCAACAATCTTAACAAACTTTCAAATTGTCGCGCAGAGGTGAATCGCGCCAGCTTGCTACAGATTTTCCTGAAATGCGTTTCTCTGCTGCTGACATATGCGTAAAATGTGCGCCACATTGAAGAAGGATAGTGACGTATGCGCATTCATATATTGGGGATTTGTGGCACTTTCATGGGCGGCCTGGCTATGCTGGCGCGCGCTCTTGGCCATGAGGTGACAGGTTCGGACGCCAATGTGTATCCGCCGATGAGCACGCTGCTGGAAAACCAGGGCATCGATCTGATTCAGGGCTACGACGCCAGCCAACTGGAGCCGCAGCCGGATCTGGTGATTATCGGAAACGCCATGACCCGGGGTAATCCCTGCGTAGAAGCCGTGCTGGAAAGGAATATTCCCTACATGTCAGGGCCGCAGTGGCTGCATGATTTCGTTCTGCGCGATCGCTGGGTGCTGGCGGTGGCGGGAACCCACGGCAAAACCACCACCGCCGGCATGGCGACGTGGATCCTCGAAGCCTGCGGCTACAAGCCGGGCTTTGTGATTGGTGGCGTGCCGGGGAACTTTGACGTTTCTGCCCGCCTGGGCGAGAGCCCGTTCTTTGTTATTGAGGCGGACGAATATGACTGCGCGTTCTTTGATAAACGCTCCAAGTTTGTTCATTACTGCCCGCGCACGCTGATCCTCAACAACCTTGAGTTTGACCACGCGGACATTTTCGACGACCTGAAAGCGATTCAGAAGCAGTTCCACCACCTGGTGCGCATCGTGCCGGGCCAGGGACGCATCATCCTGCCGGAGAACGACATTAACCTGAAGCAGACCCTGGCGATGGGGTGCTGGAGCGAGCAAGAGTTGGTGGGCGAGCAGGGCCACTGGCAGGCGAAAAAGCTCACCAACGATGCCTCCCGCTGGGAAGTGTTGCTGGATGGCGAAAAAGTCGGGGAAGTGCAGTGGGCGCTGGTGGGCGAGCACAACATGCATAACGGCCTGATGGCGATCGCCGCGGCCCGTCATGTGGGCGTCTTGCCTGCCGATGCGGCCAACGCGCTGGGCTCCTTTATCAATGCCCGTCGTCGTCTTGAGCTGCGCGGCGAAGCCAATGGCGTGACGGTGTATGACGATTTTGCCCATCACCCGACCGCGATCCTCGCGACGCTGGCTGCCCTGCGCGGCAAAGTGGGCGGCACGGCACGCATTCTGGCCGTACTGGAACCGCGCTCCAACACCATGAAGATGGGGATTTGCAAAGACGATTTAGCCCCCTCTTTAGGTCGCGCGGACGAGGTCTTCCTCCTGCAACCGCAGCACATTCCGTGGCAGGTGGCGGAAGTAGCCGAAGCCTGCGTCCAGCCTGCGCACTGGAGTGCCGACGTGGATACGCTGGCGGAGATGGTGGTGAAAACCGCGCAGCCGGGGGATCACATTCTGGTGATGAGCAACGGCGGGTTTGGTGGGATCCATCAGAAACTGCTGGACGGTCTGGCGAAGAAAGCAGAAGCAGTGGCGTAAAAAAAAGCCCGGTAGCGCTAACGCTGACCGGGTTTTTTGTAGGCCGGAGAAGGCGTTTACGCCGCCATCCGGCAAACAGCAGGCAGGGAATTAACCTTCGGCTTCCGCCAGCTCGCGCAGATACTGGAAAATCAGACGTGCAGACTTCGGCGGTTTGTTCGCCTCTTTCTCTTTCTTCGCGTTACGGATCAGAGAGCGCAGCTGCTGGCGATCGGCGTCCGGCCACAGGTTCAGCACTTCCGGTACGGCGTCATCGCCCTGTTCAATCAGACGATCGCGGATCTGCTCCAGCTTATGGAACAGCGCAACCTGCTGGTTGTGGCGGTTTTTCAGCTTATCCAGCGCCTGGCGAATCGGCTCTACGTCGCGCTGGCGCAATAATTTACCAATCAACTGAAGCTGGCGGCGACGGCCCTCTTTCTTGATGCGCTGTGCCAGTTCGATGGCGGCACGCAGATCCGGGTCGAGCGGGATTTTATCCAGCGCGTTTTTACCCAGCTCTACCATCTCCGCACCAAGCTGTTTTAACTCTTCGGCGTCGCGTTTAATTTCACTTTTGCTGACCCAGATGATCTCATCATCTTCGTCTTCGATGTCATCACCGGGAACGTCGTCGAGCCAGTCTTCGGGCTGCTTAGTCATGTCAGGCTCCTTAAAAAAAGAGGCTAATGTTACCAGTTTAGACGCGTACTGAGAAACGGTTCTCTGTTAGACTTCAGCTAACTACACCTTACATTATGGCATTTACGATGAAAGTGATCTCACAAGTTGCAGCGCAGCGTAAAGCACTGGAAGAGGCCGTCTCTATGGCCCTGGAGCTGGCGTCAGCGAAATCGGACGGGGCAGAAGTCGCCGTCAGCAAAACCACTGGCCTGAGCGTCAGCACCCGCTATGGCGAAGTGGAAACCGTTGAATTTAATAGCGATGGCGCATTAGGGATTACTGTTTATCACCAGAACCGTAAAGGCAGCGCCTCCTCTACCGATTTAAGCCCTGACGCCATTGCGCGGACCGTGCAGGCGGCGCTGGATATCGCCTCCTATACCTCCCCGGACCCCTATGCCGGGGTGGCTGACAAAGAGCTGCTGGCCTTTGAGGCCCCGGATCTGGATCTCTTCCATCCGGCGGAAGTGACCCCGGACGAAGCCATTGAGTTCGCCGCTCGCGCGGAGCAGGCCTCCCTTAATGCCGATAAGCGCATCACCAATACCGAAGGCGGCAGCTTTAACAGCCACTACGGCATTAAAGTCTTTGGCAACAGCCACGGCATGTTGCAGGGCTATTGCTCCACCCGTCACTCTCTTTCCAGCTGCGTGATTGCCGAAGAGAACGGCGACATGGAGCGCGATTACGCCTATACCATTGGCCGCGCGATGGGCGATCTGCAGTCGCCGGAGTGGGTTGGGGCGGAGTGCGCAAAACGCACCTTATCCCGCCTGGCTCCGCGTAAACTCTCTACCATGAAAGCACCGGTTATCTTTGCCAATGAAGTGGCAACCGGTCTGTTTGGGCATCTGGTCGGCGCGATTGCCGGCGGCGCGGTCTACCGTAAATCCACCTTCCTGCTTGATGCGCTGGGTACGCAAATCCTGCCGGAGTGGCTGACCATTGAAGAGCACCCGCACCTGCTGAAAGGACTGGCCTCCACGCCGTTCGACAGCGAAGGTGTGCGCACCGAGCGTCGCGATATCGTCAAAGAGGGCATCCTGACCCAGTGGCTGCTGACCAACTACTCCGCACGCAAACTGGGGCTGAAAAGCACGGGTCATGCGGGCGGCATCCACAACTGGCGCATTGCGGGCCAGGGCCTGGGCTTTGAGCAGATGCTGAAAGAGATGGGCACCGGGCTGGTGGTCACCGAGCTGATGGGGCAGGGCGTGAGCGGCGTCACTGGCGACTACTCGCGCGGGGCGTCCGGCTTCTGGGTGGAAAACGGTGAGATTCAGTATCCGGTGAGCGAAATTACCATCGCCGGTAACCTGAAAGATATGTGGCGTAATATCGTGACGGTGGGGAACGATATCGAGACGCGCAGCAATATCCAGTGCGGATCTGTTCTGTTACCGGAAATGAAGATCGCCGGTCAGTAATACCCGTCATACTTCACGCCGCAGATGCGTTGGCTGCGCGCGCTCACCCCGGTCACTTACTTATGTAAGCTCCCGGGGATTCACGCGCTTGCCGCGTTACTCGGCCTATGGCCTCGCCCCTTTGGGGCCAGCGCAAGCGCTGTTCAAGGCACATGTGCCTTGTTCTGCAACGCGAATTATTTAGGGTATTAGTCGGTTTTTTTAATAATAAAAAGGAAGTGAGCAATGCGTAAAACTCTGTTAGCTATCCTCGCAGCGTCATCGCTGGTCATGAGCACCTCGGTCCTGGCCGACCTGGAAGACAATATGGACACCCTCAGCGAAAATCTGAAGGTGGTGCAAAAAACCGATAACGCGGCGGAGATGAAAGAGGCGTTAACCAAAATGCGTACCGCGGCGGTAGACGCGCAAAAAGAGACCCCGCCAAAGCTGGAAGGCAAAGCGGAAGACAGCCCGGAGATGAAAGATTTCCGTCACGGCCTTGAGACGCTGGTGGGGCAGATTGACGGCGCGCTGAAGCTGGCGAACGAAGGCAAAGTGAAAGAGGCCCAGGCGGCAGCCGATGGGTTTGTTACCACACGAAATACTTATCACAAAAAATACCGTTAATGGGTGCCTGAGCCTTACGTCCTCTCCCCGTGTGCGGAGGCGCACTAAACGCCTCCGCCGGTTTGCTCCTACAATCCGGAGCGACAATCCATCTTCGCAATCACTTCAAGCGAACCGTTTCGAAAACTGATCTCGCACAGTGTTTTCCGCGTCACCAGCGTTAAGATGATTATTGTCAAAGCAATAATATCAAAACTCCGATGCCTGGGTTTTGGCGATTCATGGATGCCTCCTTGCTTTTAAAGCGGGCGAGGTAGCGAACTCCACGGTTGCGACGTGTCGTTTCGAGCCCCCGCCCTGATTTTTCGTCAGGTGCACTGCACCCATTTAGTTGGACTCTCAAACTGGAGAGTCCTATGCCCGGACGTAAATATACCCTCGAAGAACGCCTTGAAGTCGTTATGCACTATCTTGCTAGCGATGAAGGTTATCGGTTAACTTCAGCCCGTTTCAACATTCCCAGAACCCAGGTGAGAATCTGGGTTGCAGCCTATGATGCTTATGGAGAAGAGGGATTAAGGCCCAGAGATAAGGGCGTATCAATTGATCCTGAGATCAGAATTGAAGCTGTAAAAGCCGTGCTTTCAGGTCAGATATCCCAGACTCAGGCCGCGACTAAATTCAATATTGCAGGTGCATCATCTGTGGCCAAATGGCTGAAAGTGTATAAAGAGCATGGTGAAGAAGGGCTTCGCTCACTCAAGGTAGGCACAAAAAGGGTATCTTACATGGCTGAACACCCTGAACTTATTGAAGCCGCAGAGGAACGATCAAAAGAACCACGGATTCATGAACTTGAAAGGAAGGTCAAACGTCTTGAATTACGGATACTTTATCTACAAAAGCTGAAAGCCTTAGTTCGGTAAGAGAAAAGGTTCGTGTTGTTGACGAACTAAGGCAGCATTATCCCCTTGACCAGCTGCTGAGTATTGCCCGGATACCCAGGAGCACGTTTTACTATCACCTCAGGGCGCTCCGCTCTCCGGGTAAATACGATGAAATAAATCGTCGAATCAGCGAGATATATGATGAAAACCAGGGCCGCTATGGCTATCGACGGGTAACGCTGGCACTCAGAAGAGAGGGGGAAGTAATCAACCATAAGGTGGTTCAACGCCTGATGAATGCTCTTGAACTTAAAGCAGCAATCAAAGTAAAGCGCTACACCTCCTGGCGTGGCGAACGTGGTTGTGCTGCTGACAATCTCCTGCAACGAAACTTCAAAGCCAGCCGGCCCAATGAAAAATGGGTCACAGATGTCACCGAATTCGCTGTCAACGGCCGCAAACTCTATCTTTCTCCCATCATCGATCTCTTCAATAATGAAGTGATTTCCTACAGTATTTCAGAACGCCCGACAATGCCGATGATTGACGACATGTTGATTAAGGCATTCGCCAGAATGGACGCAAACAGCACGCCAGTCCTTCACTCAGACCAGGGCTGGCAATACCGGCATCAATGGTATCAATATCAGTTGCGGGAGTTTGGGGTTCTGCAAAGTATGTCCCGCAAAGGAAACTGTCTGGATAATGCCTGTGCGGAATGTTTTTTCGGGACGCTAAAATCAGAATGCTATTACACCCGTAAATTCAACGATGTCGACGAACTGAAGGTCGTTCTTGAGGATTATATTCATTACTACAACAATCGCCGCATCAGCCTTAAATTTAACGGACTCAGCCCGGTTGAATATCGCCTGAAAACCTATCCGCTACGAATTTGACGTGGTGATTTTCATCAAGGAAGCATCATAAAGAAAATCATGATAATGCGTAATCAGCTTGCGCAGGATTTTTACTTTTTTGATGATGGTGTTAAGGATGTCATCCAGTTCTCAGGCTTGCATAACGTCTGAAATGAATAGGTTATCGGTCCGCTATGAGCGAGAAGTAGACATTCTCAGTTTATTCTGAACAAATAAATCTGTCTTATTCTTGTCACTATCAACTCTTTCAGAGATGTATGAAGTTGTGAATTTTTGTCGTCAATGATTCAAGGGAAATGTTTCTTTCTATAACACTATGGATTGACTAATAATTCTTCTTATCCAGAAAGTTCCATCAGACTAATGCCAGTAAACAATCACCCTAATTGATGATTTTTTCGTTTTACCCTGTCGCCATTCTCATCGCATTAGTAAGCAATTGTTATATTATACCCTCGCTTAAAATTGACTAAAATCAAACTTTTTAGTGTTTTTTTTGTGCTTCGAATAAAGTTTGTTATCGCGCATTTTTACATCAATTTTAAAAAATTAACCAGATTAAAACAAAGTCCGGCAATTAATGGGGAACGCATTGTTGCTGGCTAAAGTTATGGTGCCAGGGGCCCAGGGATGGGGGAGGTGAAGGGTTTGTGTTGGTAAGTAGATGTTGCGAAGTGTTGCCGCGCGCGGCATTACGCAGACTTTATGACATACAAAAGACTAATTAATCACTTTTTAATTTCAATTTGAATGAATAATAGTCACCAACATTACTATTAATGACGTGACTGGTATGTGACTTTCAATTGAAAATACATAAGCATTTAAAATGAATTCTATTCATGACTAATGCAACAATTCTTAAACACTTATTACGTGTTGACATGTTTCCACCAAAGCCTCAATTTCCACTCCCGATACGCTAATACGGTTCAACAGCAGCACCATGAGGCTCTATGAATACCGAACATAATCAATCAATCCAAAAAGGAAAAGGGAATAAGGACAAGCCAGCGTCAAAGCTGGTTATGTTCAGTACCAGGCTTGACGAGTCGCTTTATGAAGCAGTCAGGGTGTTGTCGTTCCAACACCGGAAATCACGACAGGAAATTGTCGGAGAGGCGATCGAGTTACTCAAAGTGAAGTACGGCGAGGTTTCCCTCGCCGCAGATATAGCAAAGCAATAACCCCCTCGTCGCCAAACTAGACGGGTTATCGCAAACACCAATCAACAGAATGATAGCAGGATTAAAGTGAAAAAAACGTTACTTGCAACAGTAGTATTGACCGCCATCACATCCAATGCTCAGGCGGTTGCAACCCCTCCTACTCCAGTTGTCACTGCTCCTGGGCAATCTGCTTATGACGCAACCCAGGATGGCCGTATCGGCGCACTCGAAGGTCAGGTTGCTGGCATCGGTTCTGACATCATCCGTGGTGATGCCAAAGACACTCAGCAGGATTCCGTTATCCAGAAGAACCGCGCCGACCTGCAATCCCAGATTGACCGAAACCATCAGGTCATCAGCGGTATGAATACCAAAAACAAAGGTCAGGACACGCTGATCCAGCAGAACGCCGCAAGCGTGCAGGCTCTCCAGTCCCAAGCCTCTGGTTTGGCCACCAAAGCCGATTTCGACAAAGACCAGCAGCGCCAGGATGACGCGGCAAAAGCTGAAACCAGCCGCGTAAACAATGCGCTGGCTAAGAAAGCCAGCCAGGCAGATCTGCTGACCGTTGGCGGTAAGGTGAACGACGAGATTAAACGCTCCACTGATGCGGATACCCAGCACGACGCAGCGATTGCCAAGGCTCAGGGCGTGGCTGATGCCGCCAAGACAAAGGCTGACAGCACCGCCGCCAGCGTAAACCAGCTGGCGTTGAGCACCCAGAAGAAAATCGACGATGAAGCAACGCACCGCGTTGATGCCGATAACCTGCTGCGTGACAAAATCAAACAGCAAGCCGCCACTCAGGCCACTACTGATAAAGCACAGGATGTCGAGATCGCCAAAAAGGCGAGCAACGCTGACTTGCTGGCAACTGGCAACGCCCTGGCTGGCCGCATTGATACCAATAAGGCAGACATCACCAAGGTCGGTAAAGATCTGACTGACTTTCAGAACGCACAGGGTACGAAAGACGCCGCGCAGGATTCAGCACTGGCTGCTGAGGTTAGTCGAGCAAAAGCTGCTGAAACGGCAAACTCTGGCCTGATCACCGCTAACACCGCAGCCATTGCTCTTAAGGCAGACCAGCTTGCTCTGGATGCCGCCAATAACCGCATTGATACCAACGAAACCGCCATTAAGGGTATTCAGGCTAAAGATACCGCGCAGGATGGTCTGATCAGCGGCAACACCGCCAAAATCACCACTCTGGAAGGTGCTGTTCAGTCCAATACAACAGCACTGGCTGGCAAAGTTGACCAGGCAGCATATAACGCTGACCAGGCGAACATTCAGCAGACGCTGGCCGATAAAGCAGACAAAGCGGATCTGACTCCACTGAAAAGCGGTATCACGAAGAACGCCGCCGACATCGCCAACAAGGCCGACAAAACCGACCTGTATCCGCTGAAAACTGACATTCAGAAAAACAGCAATGAGATCTCCGGCGTTAAATTCGACCTCGCCAATAAAGCTGACAAAGCCGATCTGACTCCTATCGCCCAAAAGGCAGATAAGAATGAGCAGGACATTCAGGGTATCAATACCTCTCTGTCGCAGAAAGTTGACCAAGGCGCATTCAAAACCGACCAGGATCGCCAGGATGCCGCGCTTAAAGCTGAGCAGACACGCGCCGAAGGTGCAGAGAAAGCGAATACCGCACTTATCGGCACCAAAGCGGATCAGGCTGCACTGGCTACCGAAACCTCCCGCGCACAGGGTGAAGAATCACGCATCGCTGGGCTGGTAACGTCCAACACCAACGCGATTGCCAACAAAGCAGACAAAGCCGCTGTTACCAAAAACTCCGGTGGCGTGCAGCAGCTGGCGCAGGGCGAAGTGTACCTGGCTAACGGTGTTCAGCAGAACCACGCTGATATCGCCAGCAATACCGCTGCTGTTGCGACTAACACTGCCGCGCTGGCTACCAAAGCTGACCAGACCTCGTTTACCGCCCTCCAGCAGCGCGTATCACTGGATGAGCAGTACGACGGCCAGGCTATCAGCAAAAACCGTCAGGATATCGGGGACGAAGCAAGCCGCGCTACGCAGGCTGAGCAGCAACTGGAACAGACCAAAGCTGATAAAACGCAGGTGCAGCAGAATGCTACCAGCATTCAGCAGAACACTACTGCGCTGGCTGGCAAAGCGGATACCTCAGCACTGACCGCTGAAACCTCCCGCGCTCAGAGTGCAGAGCAGCAGAACGCCGACGGCGTTGCAACGAACAAAGCTGAGCTGGCTAAACACTCTCAGACATTCACTACCCTGCAACGTGAAGTGGATCAGAAGGTTGATACCAGCACCTACCAGCAGCGTGCCCGCTCTGTAGATACCCGCTTTGCCGATACCGACGCGCGTATCCAGCAGCAGCATGACGAACAGGTGAAAACCAACCAGAAAGTAGCGGCTAATAGCAAACAGCTGGCGAACCATGAAGCGCGTATCACGGATCTGGAAGCCAACAACAAAACCAACTTTAACAAACTGCAAAACCAGCAGAACAAAGACCGTAAAGAATTCCGCGCGGGCGTGGCTGGTGCTATCGCACTGACCCAGATCCCTCAGACTCCGCAGGATCACACCGCTGGTTTCGGTATGGCTGTCGGTACGTTCAACGGTGAAAACGCGCTCGCCGCTGGTGTTAGTGCCCGTGTTTCTCAGAACGTGACCGTTAAATCCGGCCTGAGCTGGGACACCCAAGGCAACGTAGGTGCTGGCGCTGGCTTCCTGGTGAGCTACTAAGCATGTGCGTGAACCACTACGACAACGCCCGGCGCTACGCTGACGGCAAAAAGTAAAACAATGGGCAGCGAAAGCTGGCCGTTTAAAGGACTAATATGAAACGTTACGTAATCGCCGCGCTGGTGGCCGCAACCCTGGTAGGCTGCGCTGTTAAGCAACATGACACCCTGGGCGATGAGCTGTCCCAGTTTCGCACCACTCGCTCGCTCTATAACAAAGCACTCCTACGCTGTAACTACCTGGTCACAGAGAAGTACCAGGGCAGTCTCTATGGCCTCACATCTCTTGAGGGGGCTGAGCGCCGGGAGGTTGAGGCCGCAGCACGCGCTGACCATGCTACTTGCGAGTCCAATTTCCAGCGCAAATCCGCCGCTTTATGGGAAGAGCAATCCCCGGAGGTACACGCCTTTTATGAACAACGCCGCGCCGAGCTCAACAAAGAGTTTGAGCAGGTAAAAGCCGAAGCAGCACGATAAGAAGAAAGACCGATGAAAAAAATGATGTTAGCACTCACCATGACCGCAGCCCTGGCTGGTTGCGCCGAGCACCCTGTGCTGTCAGCTGCGGCTGTTGGTATTGGTGCGGCAGCGGTCGCCACCGCCGTCGCCAAAAATAAGTACGAAGACAAGAAAAAGGATGATCATAAGTCCGATGTCAATCACCACCACCGCCACCACCATGATGATGACGGCGATCGCCACCACGACAAAGACCATCACCACCACCGCCACGGGTAACAGCACATGAAAAAGATTATCACTTTCCTGGCTGTTTCCGTCGCTATCGCAGCACCAGCAGCGCACGCTATCAACGCCCACTACCGTGATCAGCTGATCCGCTCCGGCTGCACTCAGATGACTGAGGCACAGGGCTGCGACATCTACAAAACGAAGGCGCAGAACGAGGCGGCAGGATTCAGCAGCGGAGTGGCTCCTACGGCGAAATCTGACGTAAAAAAGTTCGACGGGGACTACGTGGCACGCCGTCCAAACGGCCAGCGCATTACAAACATTCGTATTGGTGCGGGAAAGGTAAAGCTTGCCGGGAAGCCAGTAAAGGCCACCGTCGCGAACGATATGCTTATCATCAACGGCAGCAACAACCGCACTTTCGTGATTTACACGACTGGTGGCAGCTTCTGGGAAAACACCGAAACGCATGATCGCGGCATCATTGAACGCGGCTAATAATGAGTTCATGCTTTTTACTCCAAAAATATGAAATAGTGAGGGCTCGTTAACACTTCTCATATTTGAAGCGCTGTTTCTTTTAAGATTATCATCCAGTGATTCGCACGATAGTTGAGCCTTAATTTGAACTGAAATTATGGAAAAAAAAACTTTATTTGCTACAGCAGTGGCAGTGATGATGCTGTCCGGTTGCGTCCAAAAAAACACTGCGCGTAATTGTGATCAGGCGGTTGAAGTGGCCTACAGATTCACTGAGCACGCTATTTCAATGCGCCCGGAACTGGCTTACACCCCGGTACGAAATGAGGCTGATAGCGCTTTATTCTGGCTCGCCTGTCGTGATGGTCTGCAAAAGGGGGCCGCACACGACACTACCCGTCTAATGGCAATGCAGAATTATATTTCGAATGCCGTAGTACAGCCGGGTATATCTGCCGAAGATGGCCGTTATCTGGTTAACGACATGGCAATATTTTTAGCGCATCAATACGGTTTTGAATCTGCGAGCAGTTAATTATTAGCCGTTATTCGTAGTGAGGACTGTTAACAGCAATCCATCTCAATCAGGTGGCGAGCTAAGGAAACAAATATGAAAACATATAAATCGATAATTCTGGCCGTCTGGCTTTGTTTATCCGTTATTCCCTTGTTGGCTATGGTAGGGGCGTATAGCGACGGTTATCTGGTTGTCCTACTGTTGCTGGCTGGCGTTGGCTTATGGTTCAACTGGAAATATGCCGAAGGTGAATGGCCGGAAATGAGTTACTGGAAAGCGTGCTGCATCGCGCTGGGGCTGGCAGCTGTTGGTCTGTATATCAGCCTTACTTGCATGGCTGAACAGTACCAGCGGAGTGTTGGCGTAATTGCGGAAATGCTCCTGGATTACTCGCCGCAGGTCTATTTCCAGCCGCTGATCATTACGCCGATTTCGCTGTTGATCTGGCGCTGGTTATTCAAAGAGCCACGCACCGCACGTCTCGCGGAGGCTTCCATGCCTACAGTCGTCGAGAGCGCGTAAAAGATTCGTCCTCTTCTGTACGGGAGGTCAAAGGTTCGCCACCGATGACGGCGAAAAAAGAGTGTTGATTGAGTTGATAGCGCGTTGCGCACCCTCCCCAGAACTGAGGCTGGGGAGGGCATTTTTTTAAGGATTCGCACTATGCGTCCTGGACTTTACGACAGCGTACTTCGTTACGCCGACGAGAAAAATGGCAAATGAAAAGAGTTAAAACCTGGGCAATCCGTGCCGGAATAACTCTGTTCATGGCGATTGGCGGCATGGGCGCAGGTCAGATATTTTCGACCGATCATCCTGATGAGATGCCATATGCCTACGCCGCGGGTTGTGCGCTGGGCCTTGTTCTTTGTTATTTCATGTTTTGGCAGGTAACCCCGGTAAATCTGGAGTTGCAACCAACTCTTGAGGAACTGATTGAGGACGGAATTCCCGACCTTCACGAAGAGAATTGGGATTGAGATATCAACGATTAAGTGAGTTCCTGGTGAACCGTGTCCTGACTTTTTGGGAATGGCTGTCAATGGCTCACAAATACGATCAGAGTCATTAGGACGCTGTATCAAGTGGAAAGACTACATGATTAAAGTGATCACACCCGCCGCGCTGTTGGTGGCTTTTGCCCTGACTGGCTGCACCGCACCGCAGGAAGATACGCCGATCTCGCAGCTGAATCAGTTTCGTGAAATCCGCACCCTCTATAACGGTGCTTATCTGCGCTGTCATGAAAAGGTGCGCGAGAAGTATTACTCCCGGCTTGTTGGTGACAAACTTGTGGAAGGTGCAGAGCGCGAGGCCGTTTCACATGCGTACTACGCTGAGCGCCGCGTTTGCACTGACAATTACAACCGCAAGATGCAATCCCTTGTTGATGCTCAATCACCGGAAGTTAAGGCGTATTTCGAGCAGCGCCAGACTGAGCAGCACAACCAAATTATTGCTATTGAAAAAGAAGCTAACCGCTAAGGCCTGACTATGAAAAAAATGATTTTATCGACGCTGGTACTGGCAGTTATCGCAGCTGCACCAGTCCACGCTATTAATGCCAAGTACCGCGAGCAACTGGAGCGCTCAGGCTGCACCCAGATGAACGCCGGATCCACCTGCGATATCAATAAAACCCCGGCCCAGAATGCCGCAGCGGAGAAAAAGAGCAAGGACTTCACCAAATTCAAAGGCACTTACTCGGTGTTTGCCGCGAACGGCCAGCGTCTCGGTAATCGGGTCATTGTCGTTAAGCCGCGCGAGGTTCGTTACAAAGGTCAACTGGTAGAGCTTCCGCGCGTGATTAATGGCGTGCTGTTGTTCAGTGTCGACCTGACGCAATACTCAATCGCGGGTACACGCGGAAGCGAACTGGGTACCTGGCTGGATGACCGCACTAATACTGGCGGCACCATTGGCCATTAATCATGAATCAGTATCCTGAGATGCATATATTTGTTTATTGGTGGATTATGCGTTTGTGATTGTTCGGTTGCTGTATAATGAAAAATCTGAATGTCAGCTTCTGGCACAAAGCGGACATTACAGTTTTTCAGGGCTCTTTCTGCCGTCAGTTAGCCCAGTCTTCCAGAACCAGGCCAGGCACACGCTCAAACTCTCGCACGTTGTTCGTCACCAGCACGGCGCCGGCGGCGATGGCATGCCCGGCGATCGCCGTATCGTTCGGACCGATTGGCGTCCCGGCCGCAGTCAGTGCTGCCTTAATCTCCGTAGTTGCGTCCACCGCGGCGCGGTCCCAGGCGAGGATTGCATCAAGGCGGGCGCAGAATGCTTCGACAAGCATGCCGTGGCGGGGGGATGCCTTTTTTCCGATTGCACCGAAACGCATTTCGGCATAGGTAATGGCCGAAACCACGATTCGGTTATTCCGCAGCACTGCCTGCTCCAGCCGTTTAATGACAGCTTCGGGCTGCTCACGCATGATGAACGAGCAAATGTTGGTGTCCAGCATATAGGTCTTGATCACAGGTCAAACCTTCCTTCATCGCTGACGACGTCCCCACGCTCGGCCATAAAGTCCGAATCGGCTTTTTCGAGCTGAGTAAACGAACCCCATGTTGGGCGAACGGGACGAAGGATGATGCTGTCACCTTCCCGGACGATCTCCAGTTCGCTAACTCCCTCAAAATCCAGGTCACGGGGCAGACGAATGGCGCGATTATTGCCATTTTTGAAAATCGATACGGTTCTCATAATATTTCTCCTGATTGGCTGTCTTTTAAGCATATGCTAAGTATATGCAGAGGTGAAGCATATGTATAGATGTGGCATCTTCTGAGTTATGAGGTGTGCATATATGAGACACGCAAAGCACGTCCCGCAAAGGAAACTGTCTGGAGAATGCCTGCGCTGAGTGTTTTTCGGGACGTTAAAATCAGAATGCTTCTACATCCGTAAACTCAACGATGTTGACTAGCTGAAGGTCATTCTTGAGGATTACATTCGGTACTACAACACGCGACGAATCAGCCTTAAATTTAACGGCCTCAGCCCGGTTGAATACCTCCTGAAGACCTACCCGCTGCGGCTTTAGCCACGTTATCCTGATTTCACCTAGACGGTCTGATGTTGGCAAGGGCATTACGAGGCCTGACGGCCCTCAGCAGTATTGATACCAGCCCTGTTGTTGCGGGGCGTTTCTGATGTTCCGGACACGGCCAGGCTGAAATGAACAGCATTCAAAATGAGCAAAAAGTGCTTCTCGTAAAAAATTTACAAATCTTTTTTGCAGGAAAACATGCCTCTAATTCGCAACAGGAAGCCCGGAGAGCGATTCTTCGTTACGCATAAGGCCAATTGTGTTTCAACAGTAAAAACTGTTTCTGAGGCCTTTGGTTGCGAATAGTGGGCTATTAACGCGTATTCCCGTAACGCTGAAAAGTCATGAATAGCTATGAATAGCAGTGACCTTGCAGGTAAACGTCAGGTTTATTACTATTCAGGCATCGATACTGACCGGAACCACTCAACACTGGTATGTTGATGGGGTATTGATGTCGGAGAGTAATCTCCCCCAGCCTAAGAGCGGGATATCCAAAGACACAGACCGGAACCCAACAAGAGTGGATAACATCGATGATCTACTCTGGTGAAAAGGCGCTGATATCAGCGCCTTTTTGCTTTTCTGGACGTGTAAACCGTCTGTCCATTCAGTCGCAGATGTGCGACATATGCAAATTTCATGGGCCTACTCTTTGGTATGGAGTGTCGTCCCCACTGATTGACTTCATAAGCTGATACAACATAAAGCTTTAAGCCGTTCGGGTGACCGTTGTCCTTACGCAAGTCAAAGAAGATCGCATAGTCATTAACCTCCATATAATGATACATCTCATTGTTTCCCTTATTGATATGGGGAACAACGTAGGAGGTCAGCAGATTTGTTGAAAGCATCTGCGGCAGGTTAAGGCTGGCAGCATATCTGTCAGCACAGAAAAATCGATCCGGTGGAATTTCCGGTCCGTTTCCTTTCTGGTCAGAAAAGACATGATTGCTGTAGTTGATTGTTATCTGTACGGGGTCAGGGATATTGGCGATTTCTGCCATAAACGTCAAAGGCGCGAGGTGCTTCATACAGTAGCTTTTTCCATTAAAGGAAAGATTTTTATGTGCGCCTTTCACTGTTATCCCTTACGAATCCAATGGAGCGGGAATTGTATCACAACCCCATGCGGGGCAGATGCGCCCGAGATGTAAAAGATGTGCATAGAGTACGCGCATGGCCGGCCTCACTGGCTGGTATCCTGAAGAGGCCAACCATGGTTACTATGTCTCCCGCTGGGGTAACGGACGTGGCCGCCTGCTGTTCACCTGGATAGTCTTGCTCGGTGCCGCTGTCGCTGCGTTGTTTGCCAATGACGGCACCGCGCTGATCCTGACGCCGATTGTGATTGCGATGCTGCTCGCACTGGGGTTCAGCCAGGGCACGACACTGGCCTTTGTCATGGCCGCAGGATTTATTGCAGATACGGCCAGCCTGCCACTCATTGTGTCTAACCTGGTTAATATCGTCTCGGCGGACTTCTTCGGTCTGGGCTTTACGCAGTACGCCTCCGTTATGATCCCCGTGGATGCGGCAGCGATTGCGGCCACGCTGACCATGCTGCATCTCTTCTTCCGCAGGGATATTCCGGCAACGTATGACGTTTCGCTGCTGAAGACGCCTGCCAGCGCGATCAAGGATCCGGCAACCTTCAGGGCGGGCTGGATTGTCCTGTTATTGCTGCTTGTCGGTTTCTTTGTTCTGGAGCCGCTGGGGATCCCGGTCAGTGCGATAGCGGCGGCTGGAGCAGCAGTGCTGTTTGTGGTG